>NZ_JBFODT010000028.1:0-120029 GCF_040908465.1 Aeromonas sp. R10-1 | reverse complement strand
TGAGAGGATTCGAACCTCCGACCCTCTACACCCCATGCAGATGCGCTACCTGGCTGCGCTACACACCGACGGAGTCAGCTCGGCTGACGGGGAGGAAGTCTAATCGGATGATTTGGCGGGCGCAACTCCTTTTTTATCAGGGAGATGCCGACTGCTTCTTTATTGTTCAGCCAAGATGCAACTTGGGCCCCGGCCGGAGTTTTGGCATAATCGCTGCCCCCTTAGGCGGGCACAGGGTGGCGAACACCCAACTCGGGGCGCTCCGATGTCGCCGGGGCCTTTGGCCTCTCTTTCATTGACAGCATCTTCTGCCGTGGGCTACCGGCTACCGGTCAGCGCGAGGGGGAAGGGGCCCGGTGTGCCCAGGGCCGGGACGCAGCAATCCGGGAGTGCGCGGCCGATGCCGTGCAGGGGCCAGGCAAGCCGACATCATATCGACGAGAGGATCAGGGCGTGAAACCATCTGAAGTTGCAGCACAGATCAGCCAGCGCGAGCAGGACGAACGCTGGATGCGCCATGCCATGGCCCTGGCCGCCAGGGCGAAGGGGATAGGCGAGATCCCTGTGGGCGCCGTGCTGGTGCTGGGGGACAAGATAGTGGCAGAGGGGTGGAATCGTTCCATCAGCGAGCACGACGCCTGCGCCCATGCCGAGGTGATGGCGCTTCGGGAAGCGGGCAAGCAGCTTGAAAACTATCGCCTGCTCGACACCACCCTCTATGTGACGCTGGAGCCCTGCTGCATGTGTGCCGGCGCCCTCATCCACAGCCGGGTCAAGCGGGTGGTCTATGGTGCCCGGGATTTGAAGACGGGGGCGGCAGGGTCTGTGTTCGACATCCTGCTGGATCCTCGCCACAACCACCAGGTGGCACTGACGGGGGAGGTGCTCGCCGACGCCTGCTCGGCCCAGCTGTCGGATTTCTTCAAACGGCGCCGCGCCGAGAAGAAGGCGGCCAGACTCGCCGCGAAAGAGGCGCTTCCTCAAGATGACAGCGGGGCCTGATGGCCCCGTTTGCTTTTTTTCACTGCCAGACCGGCGGCCTGCTTCCCACCGAATATCAACTGCCACCCCTGCGATGAAGCCCGCGCTCTTTGCCGCTGTTGATGTAACAAAACTGTCATGCATCCGCCATATAATGCCGCCAAGCCTAGCTCACATTGAGGTCTTGCATGTCATCGGAATCGTTAAATCTGGTCATGGCGGGCAGTCGAAAACGCCGGATCAAGGATAAATTGGCCAAATATGGCGTCACCACAGGGGGAGCCCTGGTGCTGGTGGCGCTGTTGCTTATCTTCTTCTACCTGCTTTATGTGGTGAAGCCCATCTTCAATGGCGCCAGCATGGAGAGCACCGCTTCCTTCACCCTGCCCATCAAGGGCAAGACCGCCTGGCTCGGGGTCGAGGAGCAAAACGAGATAGGTTACCGCTTCAGCGACCAGGGGAAGGTCAAATTCTTTGCCGTGCAACCGGATGGCAAGATCAAGACCGGACAGGTGATTGGCGAGGCGCAGGTGAACGGCGAGATCACGGCGGTCGCGCCGCCTGCGCCGGGCCAGAAACTCATCGCCTATGGGTTTGCCGACGGCAAGGCTCAGGTGGTGCAACCCTATTTCAAGATCTCCTATCCCAATGACGTGCGCGTCATCGAGCCCAGCCTGCAATATCCCTTCGGCGAGACCCCCGTGGTGATCGATCCCCAGGGCAAGGCGCTGACGCGCATGGTCTTCGAGGCGACCAAGGACAAGATGGCGACCGCGGCCGTGACCGAAGATGGTCGTGGTGTGCTGATGGTGATGAGCGGCGAGGAGAATTTCCTCTCCGGCGAAATCGAGTGGAGCAACCAGACCTACACCATTCCGTCCCTGCCACGCCATGTTGACCAGATGCTGCTGACCCCGAACCTGCGCCTGTTGTTCGTGCGCGAGGGCAACCGCCTGTCGGTCTATGACATCCACAACCTGAGCGACATTTCCCTGCGCAATGTCATGGAGATCAACGCCCCCAATGCCAGCGTGACCCAGGTGGCCCTGCTCTCCGGTGCGTCCTCCCTGCTGGTGGGCAACGACAACGGCGTCATCTCCCAGTGGTTCGAGGTGGCAAAGGATGGCAAGCGCCAGTTCACCCAGATCCGTGACTTCAAGGGTGACGCGCCGGTCGCGCTGCTGACCCCCGAGCACTTTCGCAAGGGCTTCATCAGCGCAGGCAGCGACGGCACCATCAACTTCTTCCATGCCACCGGCGAAGCCAAGCTGCTTGGCGAGAAGATTGACGGGGGCAACCTGGCTGCCGTTGCCATCTCTCCTCGCCACAACCTGCTGTTGACCCAACAGGGGGATGACTTCAAGGTCTTTGACGTCGAGAACGATCACCCCGAGGTAACCTGGTCTGCCCTCTGGCAACAGGTGTGGTATGAAGGCTATCCCGAGCCCCAGTACGTGTGGCAGTCCACCTCCGCCAGCAACGACTTCGAAGCCAAGCTGAGCCTGGTGCCCCTGGTGTTCGGTACCTTGAAAGCCTCCTTCTATGCCATGGTGTTCGCGGTGCCCTTGGGTGTTGCCGGTGCCATCTATACCGCCTACTTCATGTCGGCGGGGCTGCGCAAATACGTCAAGCCGACGGTGGAGATCATGGCGGCGCTGCCGACCGTCATCCTCGGCTTCCTGGCGGGTCTGTGGCTCGCGCCCATCATCGAAGGGGCCCTGCCCGGGGTGATCCTGCTGCTGATCCTGCTGCCCATGGGCATGCTGCTCACCGCCCTGGTGTGGAACTATCTGCCGGAGCGCGGCCGCACCTGGCTGCCGGAAGGCTGGCACGCCATCCTGCTCATCCCTGTGCTGCTGTTCATCGGTTGGGGCGCCTTCGCCTTGAGTCCCATCATCGAGAACGCCTTCATGCACGGTGATTCGCGCATCTGGCTGACCCACGACATGGGCATCAAGTTTGACCAGCGCAACTCACTGGTGGTCGGTATCGCCATGGGCTTTGCGGTCATCCCCACCATCTTCTCCATCGCCGAAGACGCGGTCTTCTCGGTGCCCAAGCACCTGACCCAGGGCTCGCTTGCGCTGGGGGCGACCCCGTGGCAGACCCTGAGCCGGGTGGTGATCCTCACCGCGAGCCCAGGCATCTTCTCGGCGGTGATGATGGGCCTTGGCCGCGCCGTGGGCGAGACCATGATCGTGCTGATGGCCACCGGCAACACCCCCATCATGGACTTTTCCATGTTCCAGGGGCTGCGGACCCTGGCGGCGAACATCGCGGTGGAGATGCCGGAATCGGAAGTGGGCAGCTCCCACTACCGGGTGCTCTTCCTCGCCGCCTTCGTGCTGTTTGTGTTCACCTTCTTGTTCAATACCCTGGCTGAATTCGTCCGCCAGCGGTTGCGTGAAAAGTACAGCTCTCTGTAAGGACTAAGGAATCGACAATGGGTAAGTGGTTTAAATCGGGGGCCCCCTGGATCTGGATGACGGGGGGCGCCGTCAGCCTGAGTCTGGTGGCCGTACTGGGTCTGTTGTTGCTGATTGGCTGGCGTGGTCTGGTCTATTTCTGGCCCCATCCCATCTATGAGTGGCAACTTGAAGATGCAAGCGGCAACAAGAGCGTCCTGATTGGCGAGATCAACGACCGGGAGCTGGTGCCGGTGGAGCGCCTGCGCGCCGCAGGCCAGGCGCTGGAAGGGGAGGATCGCGAAGAGATTACCCGTTATCTGGTCAAGACCGGCAACCGGGAGTTCGTGGACCTCGATTTTCGCTGGGTGCTGGAGACCGATATCAAATCGCGCACCCAGCCGGCGGAGCTCGCCATGGTGGAACGCGCCACCAACGGCAACTTCTATGGTTACATCACCTCGGTGAAGGAAGATGGCCAGGAGCTGACCACGGATCTGCATCCCGCCTTGCAGCGGGTGTTGGCCCGTGCCAACGGCCTCTCAAGCCAAGCCAACGACCTGCAAAAAGGGGCCATCGGCAGCATCAACTATCAGCTGGAGCGCCTGCGCCTGAAAGAGCGCAAGGCCGAGCTGGATGACAAGCTGACCGATCAGCTTAAAGCCGAGCTGGCGAGCGAGCGTCAGGCGCTCAACGACCGTTACCAGGTGCTGGAGAAAGAGCTCTTCTCCCTGCGTACCCAGGCGGACAGAGACAGCATCACCGTCAAGGACATGCGCGGCGAGCTGGTGACCATGCCCATGTCCCGGGTGCTGGATGTGGTCTGGCCCAACGACATGAGCCTGATGGCCAAGGTGGGTCACTGGTTCCACCAGATTGGCAAGTTCGTCTCCGATGACCCCCGGGAGGCGAACACCGAGGGCGGCGTCTTCCCGGCCATCTTCGGCACCGTCTTCATGGTGATCCTGATGGCCATCATCGTGACCCCGCTCGGGGTGGTGGCGGCGGTCTACCTGCACGAGTACGCAGGCAAGAACAGCCTGACCAAGATCATCCGCATCGCGGTGATCAACCTGGCGGGGGTGCCCTCCATCGTCTACGGCGTGTTTGGCCTGGGTTTCTTCGTCTACACCCTGGGGGGCAGCATCGACCGCCTCTTCTACCCGGAAGCGCTGCCGAGCCCGACCTTCGGCTCCCCTGGTGTCATCTGGTCAGCCCTGACCCTGGCCATCCTGACCCTGCCGGTGGTGATCGTCTCCACCGAAGAGGGGCTGGCCCGGATCCCGAGCACCATTCGCCAGGGTTCGCTGGCGCTGGGTGCCACCCAGGCCGAGACCCTGTGGCGCATCGTGCTGCCCATGGCAAGCCCGGCCATCATGACCGGCCTTATCCTGGCCATCGCCCGTGCGGCGGGCGAGGTGGCGCCGCTGATGCTGGTGGGGGTGGTGAAGCTTGCTCCCACGTTGCCGATGGATGGCAACTTCCCGTACCTGCACGTGGAGCGCAAGTTCATGCACCTGGGCTTCCACATCTATGACGTGGGCTTCCAGAGCCCGAACGTCGAGGCGGCGCGTCCTCTGGTCTACGCCACCTCCTTCCTGCTGGTGACGGTGATCGTCGGCCTCAACCTGACGGCGATCGGTATTCGTAACCACCTGCGCGAGAAATTCCGGTCGCTGGAACATTAATCCAGCCATTACAGAGACGGGCAGGGGTCTTCCCTGCCAACCAGATATTCCGGCAGCGGGCAAGACGTTTGCCCGCTGCCACCAAGAGAATTTGAGGTAAACAGATGATCAACGTAACACCGAGTTCGGCCCCGCACACCGCCACCGACCTGCTCAACCTGACCCCGGAGCAGACTGCGCTGGAGGTGAAGGATCTCAACCTGTACTACGGCAACAAGCAGGCGCTGTTCAACGTCAACATGAAGATCCCCAAGGGTCAGGTCACCGCCTTCATCGGCCCGTCCGGTTGCGGCAAGTCCACTTTGCTGCGCTGCATCAACCGGATGAACGATCTGGTGGAGATCTGCCGCATCGAGGGGGAGATCCAGCTGCACGGCCACAACATCTACGACAAGAGCGTGGATGTCTCCGCCCTGCGCCGTCAGGTGGGCATGGTGTTCCAGCGCCCCAACCCCTTCCCCAAGTCCATCTACGAGAACGTGGTCTACGGCCTGCGCCTGCAGGGCATCAATGACCGCCGTACCCTGGACGAGGCCGCCGAGCGTTCCCTGCGCGGTGCTGCCCTGTGGGAGGAGGTGAAGGATCGTCTGCACGACAACGCCTTTGGTCTCTCCGGCGGTCAGCAGCAGCGTCTGGTGATTGCCCGTGCCATCGCCATCGAGCCGGAAGTGCTGTTGCTCGATGAACCGACCTCGGCGCTGGACCCCATCTCCACCCTCACCATCGAGGAGCTCATCAACGAGCTCAAGAGCCAGTTCACCGTGGTGATCGTAACCCACAACATGCAGCAGGCGGCGCGGGTCTCGGATCAGACCGCGTTCATGTACATGGGGGAACTCATCGAGTACTCGAATACCAACACCATCTTCACCACCCCGGCCAAGAAGAAGACCGAAGACTACATTACCGGTCGTTACGGCTAAGGGATGCCGGTGATTGAGATGAGCAAGTTGAGCATCAACAAGCAGATTGGCAGTCAGTTCAACGGCTAAGGCATGTTGGTGCAACAAGGGTGATTGAGATGAACAAGATGGGCATCAACAAACAGATTGGCAGTCAGTTCAACGGCTAAGGCATAATCGGAGCAACAAGGATTACTGGTATGGACAATATGAACCTCAACAAACACATCTCCGGTCAGTTCAATGCCGAGCTTGAGAGCGTGCGCAACCAGGTACTAGTGATGGGGGGGCTGGTGGAGAAGCAACTCACCGACGCCATCGCCGCCATCCATGGCCAGGATCTGGATGCGGCGCGCAAGATCGTGGCCAACGACCACAAGGTCAACGCCATGGAAGTGGCGATCGACGAGGAGTGCACCCGCATCATCGCCAAGCGTCAGCCCACCGCGTCCGACCTGCGGCTGGTGATGGCCATCATCAAGACCATCACGGATCTGGAGCGGATTGGCGACGTGGCGGACAAGATTGCCCGCATGCTGACCGACAACGCCAACAAGCCCCAGCCACCGCTGGTGTCGCTGGAGAACATGGGGCGTCGCACCATCAAGATGCTCCACGACGTGCTGGACGCCTTCGCCCGCATGGATCTGGATGCCGCCCTGGCGGTCTACAAGGAAGATGACAAGGTGGATCGGGAGTACGAGTCCATCATCCGCGAGCTGATGACCTACATGATGGAAGATCCGCGCACTATACCGCAGGTGCTGAACGTCTTGTGGGCGGCACGGGCCATCGAGCGGGTCGGTGATCGCTGCCAGCACATCTGCGAGTACATCGTCTACTACGTCAAGGGCAAGGATGTGCGTCACACCAAGGCCGATGACCTGAGCGATCTGCTGGGCAAGGGCTGATAGGGCGCTTTGGGTGGAGCTCCCGTCGCGGCTGCACGACGGGAATCCAGCCCTGATTGAATAAAAAGGCGCTTTGAGCGCCTTTTTCATTGCATGGCACGGCAGTTCAAGATAACGCCACCCAGCGGGCGCTTTTCTGCTAGAATATGGCCCCTGTGTGAGTCCCGGATGGAGTCACGGTCCGGTTTCCCGGGCCCAGTTTGCCGTCTTGTGCTAAGGCGGCTGTCGCAATAGGTTAATCATGAGTTTTGCCGATAGTTTGTTCTTTCTGATGCTGCTGGTCGCCGGCAGCGTGTTCTTCTCACTCTCCGAGATCTCCCTTGCCGCCTCCCGCAAGATCAAGTTGCAGGTGATGGCCGACGAGGGCAACCGCCACGCCGAGAAGGTGCTGGCATTGCAGGCCCAGCCGGGCAACTTCTTTACCGTGGTGCAGATAGGCCTCAATACCGTCGCCATCCTCGGCGGTATCCTGGGGGAGTCAGCCCTCAATCCCGCCATCAGGGAGCTGATAGCCGGCTTTTACCAGGGGCCCTGGCTCGGCCAGATTAGCTCCGCGGCCTCGTTCGTCTTCGTCACCGGCATGTTCATCCTGATAGCGGACCTGATGCCCAAGCGCCTTGCCATGACCATGCCCGAGCGGATCGCCGTGGTGGTGGTGCGTCCCATGATGCTGTGCGTCACCTTGCTGATGCCGCTGGTGTGGCTGTTCAACGGCATGGCCAACGGCCTGTTCCGGCTGATGCGCATCTCCATGGTGCGCAACGACGAGATCACCTCCGACGATATTTATGCGGTGATGGATGCAGGTGCCGAAGCCGGTGTCATCCAGCGCGAGGAGCACCAGCTCATCGAGAACGTGTTCGAGCTCCAGTCTCTGGGTGTCACTTCCGCCATGACGGCGCGGGAGAGCCTCATCTACTTCACCCTGCAAGAGGGGGAGGAGAGCATCAAGGCGAAGATCGCCGAGCACCCCCACAACAAGTTCCTGGTGTGCGACCACAACCTCGACAGCATCAAGGGGTTCGTGGATGCCAAGGAGCTGCTGATCCGCGTCATCAGCGGCCAGAGCATCGATCTCAACAGCGGCTCCCTGGTGCAGAACGTCATCATCATTCCCGACACCCTCAACCTCTACGAGGCAATGGAGTACTTCAAGAACCATCGCGGGGACTTTGCGGTGGTGATGAACGAATACGCCCTGGTGGTGGGCATCGTCACCATGAACGACCTGATGAGTACCGTCATGGGGGAGTGGGCCACCCACGTGGTGGAAGAGCAGATCGTCCAGCGGGACGAGAACTCCTGGCTGGTGGACGGGGTGACCCCCATCTCCGACGTGATGCGCGCCTTCGACATCGAGGAGTTCCCGGAAAACCAGAACTACGAGACCATCGCCGGTTTCATCATGTACATGCTGCGCAAGATCCCCAAGCGCACCGACTCGGTCAAATATGCCGGTTACAAGTTCGAAGTGGTGGACATCGACAGTTACAAGATTGACCAGTTGCTGGTCACCCGGGTAGAACCTGCGAGCAATGAGAAGCCCGCTCAGGAATCCTAAAGGAGTTCGTTAGCAATCATGAAGATGAAGACTCATTCCCGTGCGCTGGCCTGTGTGGCGCTCGCCCTGGCACTGGGTGCCTGCAGCCAGAGCGCACCGCGCAAGCCGGTGACGCCTGCCAAACCCGTTACCCCCGAGCCTGCCGTGGTGGTCCCGCAGCAGGATCCCGATGCGGTGGTGCAAAGCGCCGTGGCAGAGCCCAGCCCGGTGTTCGACGAGGAGTATCACGGCCCGGATCAAGGGTCGCTTGAATCGGTCACCGCCCTGTTTGCCCGGGGTTACATCGAATCGGCTATGCGCGAGACCATGCTGGCGGCGGTGCACAGCGACTATCCGCTGCTCGGCATGCGGGACGTGCGTCTCACGGACCCTGTTGTCAAGTTCCTCACCTCGGCCCAGGCACGCACCACGGCCCACGACTACCTCTATGCCGGGGTGCAGCGTCGGCTGGGCCGCCCCCTCAGCCCCGCCCAGTGGGAGCAGATCTGGCAGGGCTATCCCCAGCAGGGCCGGGTCTCCGACTGGGTCAAGCAGACCAAGCGGGTGCTGGCCGGGCGCTGAGCCCCTGGTTATCGGCGGCTGTGCCCGCCTTGATCCCCTGTTTCACAAGAGGCCACCCCCCGGGGTGGCCTCTTGTCGTTTCAGTGCCTGGCCAGGTGATGCCTGTGCCGGGGAGACCTCCCTTTGCCGCCATCATCCTGAGCTTGCCCGGATTTGTTCGTAGCCCCCGATTGCCTCTTGTTCTACTTTGGGTCATGATATTTGGGATTTCTAGCCGTCTAGATGTTTTGATGGCTTAATGTGGTTTCACACAATAAACACCCGTCATGGCGGGGAGACGCAGAGAGACAGAGATGGACAAGCAGGATTTGTGGGTACTCGATGGTGGTATGGGTCGTGAACTGGCGCGGCGTGGTGCGCCGTTCCGTCAACCGGAGTGGTCGGCGCTGGCGTTGATGGAAGCGCCCGAGACGGTGCGCGAGGTACACCAGGCTTATGCGACGAGCGGTGCCCGGGTGATCACCACCAACAGCTATGCCCTGGTGCCCTTCCATATCGGCGAGGCGCGCTTTGCCGCCCAAGGGGAGGCACTTGCAGCCCTGGCCGGGCAACTGGCTCGAGACGTGGCCGACGAACAGGGAGGATCCGTCAAGGTGGCCGGTTCCTTGCCGCCGCTCTTTGGCTCCTATCGTGCGGACCTCTATCAGGCCGAACGGGTGAGCGAGCTGGCGACACCGCTTATCCGTGCCCTGTCACCCCATGTGGATCTTTGGTTGGCGGAGACCATGAGCCTCATCGCCGAGCCCCTGGCCCTCAAGGCCCTGCTGCCCGAGGACGGCAAGCCGTTCTGGGTCTCCTTTACTCTGGAAGACGAGGCGCCGGGCAGTGAGCCCACCCTGCGCTCCGGCGAGCGGGTGGCGGATGCCGTGACCGCGTTGGCGTCGGCCGGGGTGGATGCCATCCTGTTCAACTGCTGCCAGCCCGAGGTGATTGAAGGGGCGCTCAAGGTGGCCGTCGCCGCGTTGCAGGTTCAGGGGCGCACCGACGTTCGCCTCGGCGCCTATGCCAACGCCTTCCCGCCCCAGCCCAAGGAGGCGACTGCCAATGACGGTCTGGACGAGATCCGTGGCGATCTGGGGCCGCTGGATTACCTCGGCTGGGCCGAGCGCTGGCGCAGAGCCGGGGCAAACCTCATCGGCGGCTGCTGCGGCATCGGCCCGGAACACATCGAGGCGCTGGCCAGCCGGCTGCGTTAAGGAGCGCCCATGAAAGAGAGCAAGATCGGGCTCTGGTCCCTCACTGCGCTAGTGTTCAGCTCCATGGTGGGGGCCGGCATCTTCAGCCTGCCCCAGAACATGGCCGATGTGGCGGGCGCTCGCGCCGTGCTGATCGGCTGGGCCGTCACCGGGGTCGGCATACTGGCGCTGGCCATGAGCTTCCTCTACCTGTCGCGGCTCAAACCCGAGCTCGACGGCGGCATCTACAGCTATGCCCGGGCCGGCTTTGGCGAGCTGGTGGGGTTCTTCTCCGCCTGGGGATACTGGCTCTGTGCCACCATCGGCGTGGTGGGTTATCTGGTGATCGCCTTCGCGGCGCTGGGCAGCTTCGTCGATACGCCGGAGCGGGTCTGGTTTGGCGAGGGCAACACCCTGGCGGCCTTCATCGGCGAGTCCTGCATCCTCTGGGCGGTGCACCTGCTGGTGGCCCGAGGCGTACAGCAGGCGGCCCTGTTCAATCTGGTGGCGACCCTGGCCAAGAGCCTGCCGCTGCTGCTGTTCATCCTGTTCGCCTGCTACTGGTTCGATCCGGTCACCTTTGCGGCGGATCAGGAGGGCAGCACCCTGGCGGTACCGGTCTCCGAGCAGGTGCGTAACACCATGCTCATCACCCTCTGGGTCTTCACCGGCATCGAAGGGGCAGCGGTGCTCTCGGCCCGGGCGAGAAACAAGCGGGATGTGGGCACCGCCACCGTGCTCGGTGTGGTGCTGGCGCTGCTGCTCTATGTGCTCATCTCGGTGCTGGCGCTCGGAATATTGAGCCGCCCGGAGCTTGCGGCCCTGCCCAACCCCTCCATGGCGGGACTGATGGCCCAGATGACCGGTTCCTGGGGCAAGCTGCTCATCAGCGCCGGCCTCATCGTGTCGGTGCTCGCCTCCTACGTGAGCTGGACCCTCTTCTCGGCCGAGGTGCCGTTCAGCGCGGCGCGTCACGGGGCCTTCCCGGCCATCTTCCGGCGCGAGAACCGCAACTGCACCCCCATCGCCTCGCTCTGGCTCACCAGCCTGACCGTGCAGGGCTGCTTGCTGCTGGTGTGGCTGCTTGGCAAGGGGTACACCAACCTGCTGCTCATCTCCACCTCCATGATCCTGGTGCCCTACCTGCTCATCGGCCTCTTCCTGCTCAAGCTGGTCTTCAGTGGCAAGGGGGGGCAGGGCCGCGGCCTGATGCAGGTGGTGGCGCTGGTGTCGAGCGGTTATGGTTTCTGGCTGCTCTACGCCGCCGGGGTGGAGTACCTGCTGCTGTCGCTTCTGCTCTACGGGCCGGGTCTGCTGCTGTTTCTCTACAGCCGTCGCCAGCTCGGCGCCGAACAGCGGCTCAGCGGTCGCGAACGGCTGCTGGCCGGGGTGACGCTGCTGAGCCTGATCCCCGCCGTCTGGTCCTTCGTTCACGTCTGACCTGGGGTTGTCCCTGTCATGAAAAAGAGCGCCCCTGGGCGCTCTATTTATCCTGGTCGGTGGGTCAACCGCTGGTGGGGCCCGCTGGCTTGCCAAACAGCACGGCGAGCTTTTGCCGCCAGGGGAGGCCCCGGGCCTCTTGCAGCATGTCGCGCCACTCGTGGAAGGTGAGGGTGAGGGGGTTGAAGCTGTGGATTGGCTTGGTGATGCCGAAACGGCACGGCTCGCCCAAGTCTTCTTCCACGAAGGTGCCAAACAGCCGGTCCCAGATGATGAGCACGCCGGCGAAGTTGCGATCGATGTATCTGGCATTGCTGGCGTGGTGCACCCTGTGGTGGGAGGGGGTGTTGAAGATCCATTCAAGTTTGCCCAGCTTGCCCACCACCTGGGTGTGGACGAAGAACTGAAAACCCAGGCTCAAGAGCACGGTGGCCACCACCGCCTCGGGGGGGAAGCCGATGAGGATCATGGGGATCCAGAACAGCCACATGCCGGAGACCGGATACATCAGGCTCTGGCGAAAGGCGGTGGAGAGGTTGAGCCGCTCCGAGCTGTGGTGCACCACGTGGGAGGCCCACAGCCAGCGCACATGGTGGCTCGCGAAGTGGAACAGCCAGTAGCAGAGATCCTGCAACAGAAAGAGCAGCAAGAGGCTCCAGAGGTTCAGCTCGATATCGAATAGTCGCCAACCCCAGAGGGTGTCATAGAGATAGGCGATGGCAATGGCGGCCAGGGCATCGCCCCCCTGATGCATCAGTGCCAGGGTGGCATTGGCGAAGAGATCCTTCCACTGGTAGCCCGCCGTGGGATAGGCGGCGCCGTGTTTTCGCAGGTAGAGCATCTCCCAGCCGATGAAAACCAGAAAGAGGGGCGAGAGGTAGAGCAGGAGCAGTTGCACATCCATGTGAGCCATCCGGTTGGACCAGTTGGATGTCAGCATACCGGATGATGTTAAAAACTCATTAACATTTGATGGTGATCCTCCTGTCTGACGCGGCCCGGCCTTGCCCTCCCTGTTTACACTGAAGAAGGAGCGCGCGCGGCATCTACCGCAAGCGGCAGTACCTTGGGAGGGAGAGAAAATGAACGGGACGCCTGTTTTTCTCATGCTCGGCCTGCTCAGTGCGAGTGCGATGGCCAATGACAGTTTCAACAGCGAGTTGAGCCATGTTGTCGGTGGTGCAGCCATGGGGGCGGGCTTTACGGCCATCGCGGATCACTATGGCTATCGGGAGCACAGGGGCTGGATTGGTTTTGGCATCTCGACCGGCATCGGCATCGCCGCAGAGCTGATCGAGCGGGCCAGTGGTCAGGGGCCCTTCTCCGCCCTGGATGCGGGGGCCAATGCGCTGGGGGCCGCCGCCGGTGCCTACGGGACGGATCGCTGGCTGCTGGCACCCGTGGTGCTGCCCGAGCAGCACTTCGCCGGACTGACGGGCATGTATCGATTCTAGGGGCGAGCCACCTGGAACAAAAAAGGGAGCCTGGGCTCCCTCTTCTTGATTTGCATGACACCGCTGCGCGGTTGATCGAGCCCGGGTTTGCCCCTTTACCGGATTGCCAATATCGGTGCGCTCGTCAGAGTACCTGGCTCAGGAACTGGCGCAGGCGCGGGGAGGGTGGATTGTCGAAGAAGTCGGCGGGTTTCTCGTCCACCAGCAACTCGCCGCTCTCCATGAAGAGCACCCTGTCCGCCACTTCCCGGGCAAAGCCCATCTCGTGGGTCACCACCACCATGGTCATCCCTTCACGGGCCAACCCCTTCATGACGTCCAGCACCTCTCCCACCATTTCGGGGTCGAGGGCGCTGGTGGGCTCGTCAAACAGCATGATGCGCGGCTGCATGGCGAGCGCCCGGGCGATGGCCACCCGCTGCTGCTGGCCGCCGGAGAGCTGGGAGGGGTAGCTCTGGGCCTTGTTGGAGAGACCGACCTTGAGCAGCAGGGCCTTGGCCCGCTCCTCTGCCTCCTGGCGAGAGAGCCCTCTCACCTTCTGGGGGGCCAGGGTGATGTTGTCCAGCACCGTCAGGTGAGGGAAGAGGTTGAAGGACTGGAACACCATGCCCACCTCTTCCCGCAGTTTGTTGACATCCCCGGGTTCGGTGAGGCTGATGCCGTCGACCACGATATTGCCATCGTTGATGGTCTCCAGCTGGTTGAGGGTGCGCAGGAAGGTGGACTTGCCCGAGCCGCTCGGCCCCACGATCACCACCACTTCCCCTTCGGCCACCTGGGTGCTGACGTTTTTCAGGGCGTGCACCTCAGTGCCGTAGAACTTCTCTACACCGGTCGCCTTGATGATGGGATCAGTTGCAGCGCGCATAGTTCACCTCCAGACGACGCACCGGGAAGGGGCAGGGAGTGCCGGTGATGGCAGAACATTTCGACACCGATGGCGCCTTGATAACGGGATCAGTTGCTGCGCGCATATTTCACCTCCAGACGACGCACCAGGAAGGAGAGAGTGCCGGTCAGCACCAGATAGAGCAGGGCCACGGTGAACCACACCTCGAACGGGCTGAAGGTGGAGCTGACCACTTCGCGCCCTGCCTTGGTGAGATCCGTGATGGAGATGACGGAGACCAGAGAGGAGTCCTTGATGAGGTTGATGAACTGGCCCGCGAGCGGTGGCAGCACCCGTTTGAAGGCCTGGGGCAGGATGACGTAGCGCATGGTCTGGGCCGAGGTCATGCCAAGGCTTCTGCCCGCTTCCATCTGCCCCTTGTGAATGGAGCTGATGCCGGCGCGCACGATTTCCGCCACGTAGGCGCCGGTGAAGACCGCGAGCGCCGCCACACCAGCGGTGAATCGGTCGAGGTTCAGCACGGTGCCGATAAAGAAATAGACGATGAAGATCTGCACCAGCAACGGGGTGCCACGGATGAGCTCCACATAGGTCACGGCCAGGTTGCGCAGGGCCGGATTGGGGGAGAGGCGGGCGAGCCCGGCCAGGGTGCCAAGCAGGATGGCGAAGATGCCCGCCACCAGGGAGAGCTTGACCGTGACCCAGACGCCCCAGGCAATGGGGCCGGCGGTCCAGCTCAGTTGCACATCCAGGGTATCGCCGAGGAAGACGGTATCCCCTTCAGCCAGCTGGGAGCCCTTGGGAGCGATGGCCTGACGGCGGCTGGGGTCGAGATCGTCTTGCAGGAAGAGCTGTCCCTTG
The DNA here is from genome assembly GCF_040908465.1 of Aeromonas sp. R10-1. Lineage (NCBI taxonomy): Bacteria > Pseudomonadati > Pseudomonadota > Gammaproteobacteria > Aeromonadales > Aeromonadaceae > Aeromonas > Aeromonas sp. R10-1. The sequence goes on along the minus strand of NZ_JBFODT010000028.1, from coordinate 105,240 downwards.
TCCGCCACCACGGTGCCGTCAAACTCGGCATAGTGTTTCTGTTCTGCCTGATAGGCGATGTACTGGGGAATGCGTTCCCAGCGCCAGGTGTAATCCACTGCCTGCACGGCCTTGTAGATGCCGAAAATGGCGGCCAGCACCAGCAGCAGGAAGATCCCGTGCCAGAGCAGCTGATTGGGCTGTTTTTCCATCTGTCTTGTGAGTTTGGGGTTGATCACTGTCACAACCTCTTTTGTCGTTATCGTGTGGGGAGTCTGCGTGAAGGGGCGGCATGCCGCCCCTTTGAGAGGTTATTTGAGCTGGTTCAGCCAGGCGGTGGATTCAAACCACTTCTTGTAGAGACGGTCGTAGCTGCCGTCACCCTTGATCTGGCGCAGGTAGTTGTTGAACCAGTTGAGGGTGTCCTGATCCCCCTTGCGGATGGCCCAGGCCAGCGGCTCGAAGGTGAACGGCTTGTCGAGGTGCACCACGGCGCCCTGGTTCTGGGACGCGAAGATGGCGTTGTAGGGCAGGTCGTAGACGAAGGCATCCACCTTGCCGTTGATCACTTCCAGCTTGGCGTCATCCTGGGTTTCAAACTGCAGCAGGGTGGCTTTGGGGATCATGCGCTTGACCGCTTGCTCACCCGTGGTGCCGAGTTTGACCGCGATCTTGTATTTGGGATCGTTGAGGTCCTGGAAGGATTTGATTTCGCCCGCCTTGTCCTTGCGAAGCACGATGGTCTGGCCGACGACGATGTAGGGATCGGCAAAGTTCACGCGCAGGTTGCGCTGGGGAGTGACGGTCATGCCGCCCATGATGACGTCGAACTTGTCGGTCAAGAGCGCGGGGATGATGCCGTCCCAGGCGGTGTTGACGAACTCCACCTTCACGCCCATCTCCTTGGCGACCATCTTGGCGAGATCCACGTCAAAGCCAATGTACTGGCCCTGCTTGTTGGTCATCTCGAAGGGTTGATAGCCGGCATCGAAGCCGACCCGCAGCACACCGCGCTCCAGCACGGCATCCAGGGTGGAAGTGGGCGCGGCGTTGGCCAGCCCGCACAGCAGCAGGGTAGAGAGAATGAGTTTTTTGATCATAAATGACGTCTCTGTCGTAAATGTGGTCGGCCTTGAACCTGCTCCCGTGCGACTCCATGGCACAAGAGACTGCTGCATCCGGCAGCAGGCAAGACAGGATTATTGTCTTGGTCGGGGCAAAAGCCCCATATGAGATTCTATGAATGGTTCGTTGGATGAAAAATGTACCAAAACCTGTTTGTGCCAGAAGACTCAATAAGTTATGGAGACTTTTATCCCTCGTGGTGACTCATAAAACCACATGAAAACAACATATCTATCTAATGGCGCCGGTTCAAGTGCAAAATATCCGGCGGCTGTCTCGGTGGAAAATCCGGGCACAGACAGGGCGTTGTCCGGCACGCTTCACGGGGAATGGGGCGTGCGAGTCGGGCAAATATTTTTGCCCGGCCCATAGGCTCCCTCTGTGTCTTGTCATGGGCTTCCCATATACTCAGCCATCCCCATTGGAAGGTTCGGGAATGGACGCCTCAATTCTGCTCAATCTGGACGTATTTACCCTGATGTTGATGGCCCTCGGGGGCTACAGCCTGGGATTCATCACCCTCTCCATCATCTGGTCGACCCATAGGGAAATACCCGGTCTCGGGCTCTGGTGGTGGTCCAGCCTCTGTGCCCTGGCGGCGCAATCGCTCTTCTTCATGCAGGCATTTTCCCCCCATATCGCGGGGATCTGGCTGGCCAACCTGCTCATCACCTTCTGCCTCGCCCTGATGCCACTCGCCATCCAGCGCTTCTTCGGGGAGCCGCCAAACTGGCGGGCATTCACCCTCTTCATGCTGGTCTACCTACTTATCCTCTGCTGGAGCGTCATCTTCAACGACAAGATGGCCCCCCGGGTGCTGCTGGCCTGCCTGAGCTACATGATGGTGGGGGCGGTGATTGTCTGGCTCATCTGGCGCCATGGCTACCCTGACTATCTGCCTGCGGTGCTGGTGTTCACCGTGGTCAACATCCTGCTCTACGGTTTCAATCTGGTGCGCATGGGGGCCCTGCTCGGCGGCGAGGTGCGGGTCCTGATGGATCAGCATGCGGTCAATGTGCTCCCCTTCCTCTCCATGCTGATGGGCAACTATCTGTCGACCTTCGGGGTGCTGCTGCTCTGTACCCAGTACCGGGCCCTGGCCCTGCGTCGACAGGCCAGCCAGGATCCCCTGACCGGCCTCCTGAACCGGCGCGGCTTCATGGATCACTGCGTGACGATGGCAAGGCAGGGGGCGCTGGTGGTGCTGGATCTCGACGACTTCAAGCAGATCAACGATCGCCACGGTCACGAGACCGGGGACAGGGTGCTGGAGGCGGTGGGTCGCTATCTTGCCGGCCAGCGGGATCTGGTGGCCAGCCGCTTCGGCGGGGAAGAGTTTGTGCTGCTGTTGCCCGAGCGGGACCCCCTGGCCCAGCAGGCGCGCTGCGAGCAGATCCGCCAGGGGATAGAAACGCTGGGGCTGAAGGGGGTCCGGGTGACGGCCAGCCTGGGGTGGGCGCCCAGCGCCCGCGAATGGCACTTTGACACCCTGTTCAGCCAGGCAGATCGCGCTCTCTATCAGGCCAAGCGGGAGGGCAAGAACCGGATCTGTCAGGGGGCCTGATCCCCCGTCAGGTCATGCCCGGCCGGTGGCCGTCGGCTCCGACCGGACAACGGCATACCGAGTCAGCCACCTGGTCGCATCAGACCAGAATGGCAGCCTGTCAGCTTGTCAGCGGTGCAGCTCCCCCGCGCGTTCCGGCTGATAGACCACTTCCAGGATCTCCACCTGGATGGTGCGACCGGCCGGCCCCGGCCAGGCGATGCTGTCACCCACCTTGAGCCCCAGCAGGGCGCTGCCCACTGGCGCCAGCACGGAGATCTTCGATTCGTCCCCCTGCACATCCTTCGGATAGACCAGCGTCAGGCAGAAGTCGTTGCCGCTGTTTTGCATCTTGAAGCGCACCGTGCTGTTCATGGTCACCACGTCCGGCGGCATGTCGGCGGGTTCGCGGATCTCGGCGCGATCCAGCTCCTCTTGCAGGGCAAGGTGCTGGGGGTGGTTGCCAAGCAGCTGTTCGATGCGATCCAGATCCAGGCTGGAGATGACGAGATGAGGCTGTTTCATAGGGTATTTCCTTATCAATGACTGAAGGGACCAGGATGACGGGCAGACTGGTCGACAAAAAACGGTGCAAGGGTAAAAAGCAGACAGCAAAAGCGATGCCCCCGAGCGACTCGCGCAGCGGGGCGAGGGCGGGGGCTCAGCGGGGTGTGAGCGTACTGGAAAAAATCATGATTGCTTTCATGGAGATACCATAACCATTCTGGGGTGGTTTGGCAATTGGACTGACTGTCTCATCAGGGAGCCTGGTAATCGTACTGGTGCAGGATGCGCGCGAGACTGCCATCCTCCCTCATTTCCTGAATGACCCGGCGCCAGCGCAGCGCCTCGCTACGGGAGAAGCGGGGACTGGCGGCCAGGTAGAGGGTGCTCTGCTGCAAGGTCTCGCCCCGCACCAGATCCGGGAGCGGCAGACCCGCCCGCTGCTGGTTGTAACGGGCGGTGTTCCAGGCCACCGCCCAGGCCTGGATGCGGCCGCGCGCCAGCTTGCTGGCGTTGCTGACCTCCTCGGTGACCAGCTCCCGGGTAACCCCTGTCAGCGGCTGGATCAGGCTCTGGCTATGGGAGCCACGCATCACGCCAACGGTGAGGCCTGGCAGTGTCTTCATGGAGAGCGGCGCTGGATGGTGACGGCGATGGCTGACCAGCACGAAGGCCTCCTCCAGCAGGGGGGCAATCCAGAGAAACAGTGGTTCGCGCTGGGGATTTCGGGCCGGGGGCAACAACAGGACATCCGGGCGGTGGCTGGCCTGGCTGAGGGCGCGAGCCAGCGGCATCAACTCGATCTCGAGCGGTTCCCCGAGGCGGCGGGCAGCCTCCTCCAGCACCTCGATGGCCATGCCGCTCGGCGCACCCTGCTGGGCGCGGATCACATAGGGGGGAATGTCCGCGGCCACGACGACCACGGCACGGGCCGAAAAGGCGCAGACGATCAGAGGGGAGAGCAGCAGAAGCAGAGTAACAAGGCGCATGGATGTTCGGATCCGGGATGAGTACAGAGAGTGTAACATCCCGTTACGCCATGTCAGCCAGGCGATTGCCGCCTGGGGGGATCAGTCGAAGAAATCCCGCAGATCCAAGGTCTGGTACCGTGCCAGTTGCTGCCAGGGGAGGGTCTTTGGCAGCGGCTTGAGCGTCACCTCCATCCGGTAGCTGCGATAACCGTCGAGGCTTGCCGACTCCACCACCAGGGGCAACTGCCAGCGGCTCGACCAGAGGATGCGGGTACGCTGGCGACCTTCGCGGGTCTCATACCAGTTCGCCTGGTCGGGGGCGGCCTCATCCAGCGGTGTCATTCCCTCTAACAGGGCAGGGTTGATGAGGTGGCGGATCCGCGCCCACTCCGGCTTGAAGGCCACCTGGCCGTACTCCTCCAGCGGCACCTCCACCAGCTGGTTGTGCCAGGCATCGGCGTAGCGCAACTGGAGTGTGTCTCCCTCGCTGCGGGTGACCCAGCGCGCCGCCATCTGGTGGGTGAAGTGCTTGTGGCCGGGGCGGGCATCGTGGGTGGCGTGATAGGCACGGGCCAGGGGAACGGGAATGAGCCGCTGGCTCCACACCTGGTCACCGACCCGCAGCCACTTCTCCTGCCACTGGCTCTCCCGGGTGATGCCGTCGCTGCCGGTAGCCCTGTCCACGTAGCGGATGCGGGCGGCCAGATCGGGCACCTCGTCGGCCAGGAGGGGGAAGGAGAGGGCGCTGCCCAGCAGCCATAAAGAAAGCAGATATTTCATCATCGTCTCTCGCTCGACGGAAAACGGGCCCGGCGCGGTGCCGGGCCCCTTTATCACAGGCCGAGGGCCTCCCTGAGCTTGCCGAACACCCGGGTGTTGTCGAGGGTGCCCTTGAACTGGCTGCTGCCGGCGCCGCCCGCGAACAGCATCACATCGCCGCCGCCGTGAGTCTCGGAGCCGAGCTTGACGCCGGTTTCCTGCAGGTAGTCATCCGCCATCACCTCATCGCTGGTAAGGGTGGGGCGCTGGTCCTGGCGGTTGGGGCCGTTGCCGAACACCAGAGTAGTGAACGGTTTGCCATCCGCGTCGTTCTGGGTCGAGCCATCGGCGTTCTTGACCAGATCCAGCACTTTGTTGCCCTTGGCGGAATAGCCGTTGATGGTCATGGTGTGGTCGTGGTCGGCGGTAACCACGATCAGGGTATCGCTCAAATCCACTTTGCCGAGGGCCGTCTTGACCGCCTCGTCCAGCGCCACCGCATCGGTCAGGGATCGCTTGGCGTTGGTGGCATGCAGGGCGTGGTCGATACGCCCCCCCTCCACCATCAGGAAGTAGCCCTGGCTGTTCTGGCTGAGCAGATCGATCGCCTTGGCGGTCATCTCGGAGAGGGACGGCTGGGTACTGGCCGCCCCCTTGGCGACGCGGTCCAGTTCGTAGTCGAGGTGGGACTTGGTGCTGAACAGCCCCAGCACCTTGCCCGAGTTGACGGCAGAGAGCTCATCCTTGGTGGTGACATAGCGGTAGCCCCGGGCGGTCAGCTCGGCGGTGAGATCCCGGCCGTCGGCCCGGCCGCCCTTGTTGCTGGCGCTGTAGGGCGTCCAGTGGTTGGCGCCGCCCCCCATCAGCACATCGACCCCATCCCCCAGTGCCTGATTGAAGCCGGCTCCGCCTGGTACCGCCTGCTCGGCGATGGCGTAGGCCGCATCCCGGTGGCAGATATGGGAATAGGTCGCCGCCGGGGTGGCATGGGTGAGCTCAGTGGTCGTGACGGCCCCCACCGACTTGCCCGCCGCCTTGGCCAGCTCGAGAATGGTGGGCACCGGGCTCCCGTTGTCGCTGGTGCAGTTGTTGATGCCCTTGTTGCCGTTGGCATCCTTGGACGGTGCCACGGCCCTGGTGTCGCTGCTCATGGCGATCACCTCGTTGTTCATCTTGACGCCGGTGGTGTAGGCCGCCATGGAGGGGGCGGAGTCCGTGGTCTGGGCATCGTGGGAGAAGGTCTTGATGCGCGCGCTCTGGGGCAGTTTCATCATCTCGAGATCCCCCTCTTCCCCCACCTTGAACAGGCGGGTGGCGGTGAGCAAGGTGGGGCCCATGCCGTCACCGATAAAGAGGATGACGTTCTTGGCATCGGCGGCGTGCGCCTGGGAGAGGCCGCCAAGCATGCCGAGCAGGGCGGTGCAGACCAGCGTCTTTTTCATGGTGATGTTCATCCTGATAATCCCTTACAGCTTGGCCGCAGCCTTGATCTTGCCGAACACGGCGGTGTTGTCGAGAGAGCCGTGGAAGCGCTCCGCTCCCTGGCCGATGGCGCCGAGGAAGACATCGGTACCGCCGTGGGTCTCGTTGCCTATCTCGCCCACCTTGACCACCACCTCCTGGTGATAGTCGTCGGCGGAGGCGGTGGCGTCGTCGAGGGCCGCCACGCTGCTGCGCGGGCCGTCCACCCGGTTGTAGCCGTTGCCAAAGCCGATGATGGTGTAGGGCATGCCATCGCTATCCTTGCTCGGCTCGCCGGTCTCGTAGTTCTTCACCAGCCCGAGCACGCCCGCATTGCCTGCCGTGGTCTTGCCGGTGCGCTTGGCGTACCCGTTGAGCACAAGCGTGTGGTCATGGTCGGCGGTGACCACGATCAGGGTGTTTTTCAGCTCGGGATCGGTTTTCTTCACTTCATTGATGGCGGCCTGGATGGCGTTGTCGAAGGCGAGGGTATCCTGCAGGGCGCGCTTGGCGTTGGTGTCGTGCAGGGCGTGGTCGATGCGCCCCCCTTCCACCATCAGGAAGTAGCCCTTCTCTTTGCCCTTGAGCTGCTTGATGGCAGCCAGGGTCATCTGGGCCAGTGACGGCTCGCTGGCGGGCCGGTCCAGGTCATATTTCATGTGGCTTGAGCCAAACAGGCCCAGCAGCGGCTTGCTCGCATCGGCCTGGTTCAGCTCGTCCAGGGTGGCGGCAAACTGATAGCCCTTCGCCTTCATCTCGTCGATGAGGTTGCGACCATCGGTCCGCTTGCCCTTGTCGGCGCTGGGCAGGAAGAAGCTGCTGCCGCCCCCGAGCACCACGTCCAGCCCCTCCTTCAGGGCGCTGTTGTAACCGCTGCCCCCCGGCACCATCTGGACGGCGATATCAGCCTCCAGGTCCCGGTTGCAGATATGGGCATAGGTGGCGGCCGGGGTGGCGTGGGTGACCCGGGTGGTGGTGACCACGCCGGTGCCACGACCATCGGCCTTGGCCAGCTCCAGCAGGGTGGTCACCGCTTTGCCGCCGCTCTGGCTGCAATCGCTCTCCTGGGTGGCGTCGCTGTCCATGCTGATGACGCCGTTGTTGCTCTTGACCCCGGTCATGTAGGCCGCCATGGAGGGGGCCGAGTCGGTCACCTGAGCATCGTGGGAGAAGGTCTTGATGAAGGCCGTTTCCGGCAGGGTGTCGATGGTGAGGCTGCCCTCTTCGCCGACGCCATAGATCCGGGAGGCGGTGAGGGTGTTGAGACCCATGCCGTCGCCGAGGAAGAAGATCACGTTCTTGGCGCTGGGTTCCGGGGTGTTGCTGTCGTTGTTGGAGTTGCAGCCGGCGGCCAGGGCGGCGCCTATCATCACTGCAAGTCCTGCCATCTTTCTCATTGGGGTTCGCTCCTTGTGAAACCTGAGCGCAGCCTAGAGGGGGCAGATGACACTTTTAGTGAAGAGAGATGACAATGCGGTGAAAGCGCCTTGTAAATGTTATCTTATATCAATGGGTTATGTTGATTGGGTTCTGCCACTCACCTCCCGGTGGCGTGGCGGGCATCCGGCCACCTGGGTGACAACACCCGGCCAGAATAGCCTGTCAAATCGGGGCCGCAGCAGGTAAAATGCGCCCCCTTGCGATGAGTGCCAGCGGTCTGGCGCATCACCACGCACCCGCAACCCCGAGCGCCCGCAGCCCCGAGAGGGGACCGCATGCCAATGAGAGAGTAACGGATATGTCCATCAACTGGTTCCCCGGCCACATGCACAAGGCCCGCAAAGAGATTGCAGAGGTCATGCCCCAGGTCGATGTCATCATCGAGATGCTCGACGCCCGCATCCCCTTCTCCAGCGAGAACCCCCTGGTGCCGGAGCTGCGCGGGGAGACGCCGGTGATCAAGGTGCTCAACAAGGCAGACCTTGCCGACCCCGAGATCACCGCGCTGTGGGTGGCCCACATGGAGCAGGAGAAGGGGATCAAGGCACTGCCCCTGACCCAGCAGGAGCCTGCGATGATCAAGCAACTGCTGACCCTGTGCCACGAGATGCTGCCGGAGCGCAACTTCGAGCTGCGCGGGGTGCGCGCCATGATCATGGGCATCCCCAACGTGGGCAAGTCCACCCTGATCAACACCCTGGCGGGGCGCATCATCGCCAAGACCGGCAACGAGGCGGGGGTGACCAAGTCCCAGCAGCGGATCAAGCTCGACAACCACGTCATCCTGACGGACACCCCTGGCTTCCTGTGGCCCAAGCTCAACCCGCCCTCCTGCGGTTATCGACTGGCGATCACGGCGGCCATCAAGGATACCGTCTTCGATTACGCCGACATCGCCATGTTTGCCGCCGACTACTTCATCAAGGCCTATCCGGAGCGCATCAAGGCACGCTACCAGCTGAGCGAGCTGCCGGAGACCGAGATCGAGCTGCTGGATCTCATTGCCCGTCAGCGCGGCTTCATGCGCAAGGGGGGGCTTGCGGATCTGCACAAGGCCTCGGAAATCCTGGTCAATGAATTCCGGTCCGGCATGCTGGGGCGGATCTCCCTGGAGACGCCAGAGATGGTGAGCGTCGAGATAGTGGAAGCCCAGGCCGAGGCTGAGCAGAAAGCCAGGGAGAAGGCGGAGCGGGAAGAGGAGCGCCAGGCCCGGGCTCGTCGCAAGTACGCCAAGAAGCGCCAGCGCTGACCGACGTTGTGCACGATAGGTTGTGCTTGATAGAAAGAAGAGGCGGCCCTGGGTCGCCTCTTCTGGTCATGGCGCTCTGGCGTGAGGGAGGCACAGGGTCGATATTCAACCGCCCGGTTCCCCTTATCATGACCAAGGTGCCGGCCAATCAAGGGGATGAGGCTCCCGTCAGGGGAGGGCCGTGCCGCGTTGCCATCACGGTGGGCAGAAAAACCTTGTGACCCGGCCTCAGTGCCGATTGACAAAGGCACAGGCGGTGGCATGATGCGCTCGCATTTTGCCTCTCCCCACGGTTCTATCCATGACCACATACTCCCGCCCGGTGCTGCTCCTGCTCTGTGGCCTGCTGTTGCTGACCCTGGCCATCGCGGTATTGAATACCCTGGTGCCGCTCTGGCTCGCCCATGAGCATCTGCCCACCTGGCAGGTCGGCATGGTCGGCTCCTCCTATTTCACCGGCAACCTGCTGGGAACCCTGCTGGCGGGCAGACTCATCGCCCGCTGCGGCTTCAATCGCAGTTACTACCTGGCCAGTGCGCTCTTTGCCGCAGGCTGCGTCGGGCTCGGCATTACCCTGGCGTTCTGGAGCTGGCTCGCCTGGCGATTCATCGCCGGAGTCGGCTGCGCCATGATCTGGGTGGTGGTGGAGAGCGCGCTGATGTGCAGCGGCAACGCCCGCAATCGGGGTCGCCTGCTGGCCGCCTACATGATGGTCTATTACGTGGGCACTGTGCTTGGGCAACTGCTGGTGAGCAAGGTGCCGACGTCGCTGATGGCGGTGCTGCCCTGGGTGACCGCCCTGGTGTTGACGGCCATGCTGCCGCTCTTGTTCACCCGCATCGCCAGTCCGTCAGGCAACCACCAGGCCAGGACTCCGGTCTGGCCGATGCTGCGCCTGCGTCAGGCGCGTCTGGGGGTGAACGGCTGCATCCTCTCCGGCATCGTGCTGGGGGTGCTTTATGGTCTGATGCCGCTCTATCTGAACCACCAGGGGGTGAGCGACGGGGCCATCGGCTACTGGATGGCGGTGATGGTGAGCGCCGGCATCCTGGGGCAATGGCCGGTGGGGCGTCTGGCGGATCGTTTCGGGCGCCTGCCGGTGCTGCGGGTACAGGTGCTGGTGGTGATCCTGGGGGCCATGGCGATGCTCGGCAACGCGGCCATGGGACCGACGCTGTTCATTCTGGGGGCCGCGGGCTTCACGCTCTATCCGGTGGCCATGGCCTGGGCCTGCGAGAAGGTGGAGCAGCATCAACTGGTGGCCATGAACCAGGCGCTGCTGCTGAGTTACACCATCGGCAGCCTGCTCGGGCCGACCCTGACGGCGCTCCTGATGCAGCACTACTCGGATCATCTGCTGTTCATGGTGATTGCCGGGGTCTCCCTTGTCTATCTGCTGATGCTGCTGCGCAAGATGGGCGAGCACCCGACGCCGATGGCCCATGCCTGAGGGCAGACGGCGTCATCATCCCTGCGCACTGGATATAGAAGAGGCGACCCAAGGGTCGCCTTTTTTCATCATGGGCCGGGTGGTGCCGCTCAACCAAACCGGTGCCTTGCTACTTCAAAGAGCGAGAGGTGCAGCGGGATCAACTGCTGCCAGTCTCGCCGATAACCCCCTCCCGGTACGGCGGTGATGGGCAGCCCGTGGCGAAGCGCAGAGTCAAAGACCATGGCATCGCGCTGGCGCACGCCGGAGTCGCTCAGGGAGAGGTAGCCTAGCTCGTCGTCCCGGTGCACATCCACCCCGGCCTGATAGAGGATGAAGTCGGGGGCATAGAGGCGATGAGCCAGGGCGAGGGCCTGGTCCAGGGTCTCGAGATAGGCGTCGTCCTCCATGCCGCTTGGCAGGGGAAAGTCCAGATGGGAGGCCGGCTTGTGGCGGGGGAAGTTGTGTTCCCCGTGCAGGGAGAGGGTGATGATGTCACGGCTGTCCGTGCACAGGGCGGCGCTGCCATCTCCCTGATGGACATCGAGATCCACAATCAATACTCGCTCGCAGAGTCCCTCGTCCAGGCAGGTTCGCGCCGCGATCACCAGATCGTTGAAGAGGCAGAAGCCGCTGCCAAACCCCCGGTGGGCGTGGTGGTAGCCGCCGGAGATCTGCAGTCCGCAGCCTTGTGCAAGGGCGTGGCGGCTGGCGGCCAGGGTGGCGCCGACCGAGTGCAGGGTACGTTCAATCAGCAGGGGAGACCAGGGAAAGCCGAGCCGGCGAATGGCCCCTTCATCGAGGGTGCCGGCGAGGGCGGCCTGTACATAGGCCGCATCGTGCACCTTCTCTATCTGCTCACGGCTGGCAGGGGCGGCCTGTGCCAGCGGATAGTCGAGGGCGATGAGGCGTTCAAACAGCGCCTGGTACTTGGCCAGGGGGAAGCGGTGACGCTCGGGCAGCGTCAGGGCGGAGTAGTGGGGGTGATAGAAGATGCGCAGTGACATGAAGCATCGGCCATGAACGGGTATGAAAAAGGGGAGCCAGGCTCCCCTCGATGCAGGCGTGCGATGCGCCTTACTGCTGCTGGATCACCCAGATCTGGAAGGCTTTGCGGGTCTCCGCATCGGCCTTGTTGTACCAGCTCTGCAGCTGGGTCAGGGCTTCCGGGTTGCTCATGGCCTTGCTCGGGGCCACTTCCACCGGTGCGCTGGCGGCAGCCATCACGGCGGCGGTGGAGACGGAAACGGTCTTGGGCTGGTTGAAGGCCTTGCCCATCTTCAGCAGCTCCTGCTGATAGTCACGGGTCAGCTGGAAGCCACCCACGGTCGGCATGACGAACTGCTCGGATTTCAGAACCTGGCCGGTGGATTTGTCTTTCAGAACGACGTTCTGTTCCTTGACGAAACGCTTGGCTTCTTCTTCCTTGCGGGGCTTCTTGAAGTCGAGGAAGAGTTGCTGGTTGTCGGCGGCGGTGAAGTTGATCACCAGGGGCTCTGCGGTGACCAGCTTGGTTTCACTGCGGCTGGAGTAGTTGCCCTCGAAGGCGACCACGACCTGGTGCCTGCCGGGCTCCAGGGAGAAGACGGTGGCTTTATCGAGCAGCTGGGGGTTGACGGGTTCGCCATCGAGCAGCTGGATGACATAGGGATTCGTAATTTCCAGTTGGCTAGCGGCCAGGGCGCTACCTGCCCACAACAGACCAGCCAGGGCCGGTACCAGAACAGTCAGTTTCATTTCATCTCCTTGAACAGTCAGGCAATTGCCCACTGAAAAATAGGGGGTCATTTTTACAGGTTTGCCCCACAGCGGCAATAGCCGTTTATGGCGCCTTCCGGTGTGCAGGGTGTGGATCCCGCTGCCCCGAGTCCTGCGGGCAGCGTGCTCTTCTATCTTCCTGCCCCCTCCTGACATGAGGGTCAGGGGAGCGCATGGCGGGCGTCAGCCGTGTCACTCGATGCGTCGGGTGAAGGGGGGGAGGGCGTCCAGCAGGCCCTTGCCGTAGCGCTTGGTCAGCAGGCGCCGGTCCAGGATGGTGACCCGCCCCCGATCCGCCTCTTTTCGGATGAGGCGGCCACAGGCCTGGATGAGCTTGCGCGACGCCTCCGGCACCGTCAGTTGCAGGAAGGGGTTGCCGCCGCGCTGCTCTATCCACTCGGCGGTCGCCTCTTCCACGGGGGAGTTGGGCACCGCGAAGGGGAGCTTGGTGATCACCAGGTTGGTGAGGTAGTGGCCAGGCAGATCCAGCCCTTCCGAGAAGCTGCCGGTGCCAAAGAGGATGCTGGCCTGGCCGCCGTCGCACTTCTGTTTGTGCAAGAGGAGCAGGGCGCTGCGGGACGCTTCCCCCTGTACCAGGAGCGACATCCCTTTGGTCCGCAGCCCCACCGCCACCTCGTTCATCTGGCGATAGGAGGAGAAGAGCACCAGGCTGGCCTCCTTGCCTGCCAGCAGGCGGGGCAGGGTATCGATCAACTCCTGGGTGAAGGCGGGGGCACTGGGCTCATGGGCCATCTTGGGCAGATAGAGTTCGGCCTTGTGGTAGTCGAAGGGGGAGCGCAGCCGCAGATAGCGGGTGCCGTCATGCTCCTTGAGCCCTACCTGGTGGCGAAAATAACTGAAGGAGGAGAGGGCGGTGAGGGTCGCCGACACCAGCACGGCCCCGAGACAGCGGGACCAGAGCCACTCCTCCAGCAGATACCCCACCTCGATGGGGGAGGCGTGCAGCCAGATGTCCCCGTCCTCGCTTCTGGCCATCCAGCGGGCGAGGGGTGTCTTGCCGGTGGGAACATGGCGGCTCAGCATCTCCCAGAGGGCGCAGAAGCTCTCGAGCCGTTGCAAGTGAAAACCACTCTCCGCCAGCAGAGGCTCGGCCTCCTTGCGACGAATTTCGCCATCCTTGAGCGCCTCGCCGATGGCCCCCTGCATTCTGTCCAGCGCCCTCAGTGCCTTCTTGCTCGCCTCCTTGAGGTTTTCCGCCAGCATGGGCAGGGGATCCGGCAGCACCCCATCGGCGAATCTGTGGTGGGGCTCGCCGCCAAAGAGGTGATCATTGCTGGTGAGCCACTGTTCGAGGGCCTTGAGATCCGGCTGGAGAGAGGCCAGGGCATCCTGCAGTTTGAGCTGGGGGTCGAGGAGGCTCTCCTTGTTCAGCGTCCTGGCCAGCTTGCCAGCGCTTTGCACCAGCTTTTCCAGCCAGCGGCGGGATCCCTTGATGCTGGCGCTGGCGGCGCCGTGATCCCGGGCGATGGTGGGCAGGTGATGGGCTTCGTCCAGCACATAGATGCACTCGTCCGGTGGCGGCAATATGATGCCGCCCCCCATGGTGAGGTCGGAGAGCAGCAGGGCGTGGTTGACCACCAGCACGTCTGCTGCGTCCATGTCGTTGCGGGCCCGATGGAAGGGGCAGTGCTGATGGTGGCTCAGGGCCTTGTTGCAGGTGTGGCGGTCGGCGGCGATGCGATCCCAGCAAGGGTCCGGAATGGGTTTGGGCCAGTTGTCCCGATCCCCGTCCCACTTGCCTTCGGTGTAGGCCTGCCACAGCCCCTGGTAGCACGCTTTGTCAGCATCCGATGGCTTGTGTTTGCTCAATGCGCCGAAGTCGAGCTCGAAATTGGCCATCTCGCTGCCGTTTGCTGCCTGCTCCAGCAGGTGCTCGCAGCAGTAGCGCTGGCGCCCCTTGACCAGCATGAAACGAAACGGCAGCTCGCTGTGACGGTGATAAAAGGGGAGATCCTTGTGGATGAGCTGCTCCTGCAGGGCCACGGTGGCGGTGGAGATCACCAGCTTCTTCTGGGTCAGCCGTGCCACTGGTATGGCCCCTTGGGCATAGGAGAGGGACTTGCCGATGCCGGTGCCTGCCTCGGCCACCAGGATGCGGCGACTCCTGTCATATTCTCCCGTCAGGGTCTTGGCGATTTCGGCAACCAGGAAATTCTGCTCCTTGCGCGGCACAAAACCGGGTAAACCATCGGCAATCTGGCGATAGGTATTGCGGATGGTGGCTTTGAGGCGAGTCGATAGCATAAAGAAGGTGTGGCCGTGTCGGTGTGGATGGCAACAGGATACCCGCAACAGGCGGCCCGGGTCGAGGCAGGGGAGAAGCAGTCGGGTCAGCCCCGGCTTTGCACATATGTTATGAGGGAACAGGGGGTTGCAATAAACCACCAAAAAAGAGGGATTCAGGCAGAGAGTATCGCTGTAAACGTTTTCCCTGATGGGGCAAACATTGTGAGATTCAGCTCACAAATTTTTCCCTGTGACTATGGTTTTCATAAAAAGTTCCAAGTTTTTTCATTGCGGATTCGAAAACCCGGTGATAGTCTCGGCGCCATAGTGATGCAAAGAACATCGCTAACACAGGGAATAACAAGGACTTAGTGTTTAATTACAGTAGGCATTGGAAACTATGAAAAAGACAATTCTGGCTATTGCTATCCCGGCTCTGTTCGCATCCGCAGCCAACGCTGCTGTCGTTTACGACAAAGACGGCACCTCCTTTGACATCTACGGCCGTGTACAAGCCAACATGTACGCAGACCACGACGATACCGACGCTGAACTGGTTGGTTCCTCCCGTCTGGGCTGGTCCGGCAAAGTCGGCCTGAACAACACCTGGTCCGGTATCGCCAAGACCGAGTGGCAAGTATCCGCCGAAAACTCTGACAACAAGTTCAACTCCCGTCACATCTATGTCGGCCTGGACGGTACCCAGTACGGCAAGATCATCTTCGGCCAGACCGACACCGCGTTCTACGACGTGCTGGAGCCGACCGATATCTTCAACGAATGGGGTGACGTAGGTA
The DNA here is from genome assembly GCF_040908465.1 of Aeromonas sp. R10-1. Taxonomy (NCBI): domain Bacteria; kingdom Pseudomonadati; phylum Pseudomonadota; class Gammaproteobacteria; order Aeromonadales; family Aeromonadaceae; genus Aeromonas; species Aeromonas sp. R10-1. The sequence continues at coordinate 89,978 of NZ_JBFODT010000028.1, read as the reverse complement.
ACTTCTACGACGGTCGTCAAGAAGGCCAGATCATCTACTCCAACACCTTCGGTGGCTTCAAGGGCAAAGTGTCCTACCAGACCAACGATGACGTAGCTGTCAAGGTTACTGACATCGGTCAAGGCATCAAGGAAACCGACGTCTACGGTCCGAACGTCAAGCGCAACTACGGCTACGCCGCTGCTGCTGGCTACGACTTCGACTTCGGTCTGGGCCTGAACGCCGGTTACGCTTACTCCGACCTGGAAAGCACCGTCAGCACCGCTTCTGGCGACAAGAAAGAGTGGGCCCTGGGCGCACACTACGCCATCAACGGTTTCTACTTCGCCGGTATGTACACCCAGGGTGACCTGAGCTACGACAACACCACCCAAGGCAACAACAAGGACAAGGGCCGTGGCTACGAGCTGGCTGCTTCCTACAACGTTGACGCCTGGACCTTCCTGGCCGGTTACAACTTCGCCGAAGGCAAGGTACTGTCCAACTCCGCCGGTTCTTCTTACGAAGACATCGTCGACGAAACCTTGCTGGGCGTGCAGTACAACTTCACTTCCAAGTTCAAGGCGTACACCGAGTACAAAATCCAGGGTATCAACGACAAGGACGACGAGTTCACTGTTGCCCTGCAATACAACTTCTAATCTAGCCTCTGCGCTGATTTAGTTGATGAACGGCCAAGCTTGCTTGGCCGTTCTGTTTTTTGCCTCCTTCATCACTTTTCGCCCTCTGGCCCTGCGCCATATCACGTTGTCTTCCTTGCCCCCTTGGTTCTCCTCTGGTAAATCGCTAGATTATTCAATTTGTTGAAGCAGATTGGCCGACAGGGAAGAATGCCTTTGATCGATTTCACCCACCCCGAGTGGCGCGCGCTGGCACAGCAGTTGCTGAGCGGCGGCTCCCAGGCTGTTCGCGGTCGTCAATGGCAGCCGCTCATCGGCATGCTTCGGGACAACCAGTTGCTGCTGGCCCTTGGCAATCATCACTATGAGCTCACCCCTGCCGGACACCGCTATCTGACCCGGGAGCTGATGCTGGCGAAGATGGCCAGTGCCCCGCCGGAACCCGAGGAGTGGCTGCAATCCCACGGTTGGCAACTGGGGGAGAGGGTCAACGAGCGGGTGCTGGCGGCCCTGTATCGCAAGGGGGAGGGTCATTTCAGCCCCATCGAGCAGATCGACTTCGAAGACAAGGGGATCCGGCTTTGCAGTGATCTGCCCCTTCGTCTGCGGGCCGCACGGCCGTTCAGCCTGTTTCTCAGCGGCGGCACCCTGCTGGATGCCGCCCCCTGGCTCCAGACCCTGGGGGAGGTGGCGCTGCCAGCCCGCACCCTGGCGCAGCTTGGCAAGATCCTCTGGGGAGAGGGGGAGATACAGCGGGTGATCACGACCGATGCCGTCGGCGCCTTCGCCGAGTTGCCACTGCCCGCCGACGCCCTGCTGGTCTGGTATCCCGCCGAGGATCCCGGCACGCTGGAGCCCCTGATCGCCGCCTTGCCGCCCCAGACCCTCTGGAGCCACCTCACTGCCCTGGATCCGGCCGGGGTCGACAGAGTACTGGCATTGGCCCAGCGGTTGGGGAGACCGGCGAGCTGGTGGTTGCCCCGGGATCTGGTGCCCATCAAGGCGGCTTACGGGGCTCCCCTGGGGGATGGTCGGCCCTGGGAGCCGAGCCGTATCCCCCGTGCGCTGCTGGCACAGTGCAATGATCTGGTGGAGTCGAATCGGGGTCTGTCGGTCGAGGTGTGTGCCCTGGCACCGGATTGGCACGGGATTGGTTGAGGTGGCGCCGAGAAAGCGGTTTTCCCCTATGGAAGGCAGTGGTATAAAGAGCTGACGAAGCGCTCCCTGGACGGGCGCTTTTGTTTGCCAACCTACTTTGCCAGCCAACGAACTCAACGGACTACAGGGAATACCATGTTTGAAAAGGTTGTTGCCGCCCCAGCGGATCCGATCCTGGGCCTGACCGAAGCCTTCCGTGCCGACACTCGCAGCCACAAGATCAATCTGGGGGTCGGTATCTACAAGGATGAGACCGGTGCCACTCCTATCCTTCACTGCGTCAAGCAAGCCGAGCAGAAGCTCTTGACCGACGAGAAGACCAAGAACTACCTCGGTATCGAAGGCAATATCGAATACGGCCGCATCGTGCAGCAACTGCTGTTCGGCCGTGATGCCGCCCTGGTGACCAGCGGCCGCGCCAAGACGGCGCAGGCGCCGGGCGGTACCGGTGCCCTGCGCATCGCCGCCGAGTTCGTGGTACGCAACAATCTCGCCAAGACCATCTGGATCTCCGATCCCACCTGGGCGAACCACGTCAGCGTGTTCCAGGCGGCCGGTTTGACCGTCAAGTGGTACAAGTACTACGACGCCGCCACCAAGGGACTCGACTTCGCCGCCATGCAGGCCTCCCTGTCTGACGCGCAGGCGGGGGATCTGGTGCTGCTGCACGGCTGCTGCCACAACCCGACCGGTATCGACCCCACCACCGAGCAGTGGCGCGCCCTGGCCAGGCAGAGTGCCGCCGCCGGCTGGCTGCCGCTCTTTGACTTTGCCTATCAGGGCTTCGCCCGGGGTATCGAAGAGGATGCCGAAGGCCTTCGCATCTTCGCCGAGTGCCACGACGAGCTGCTGGTGGCGAGCTCCTTCTCCAAGAACTTCGGCCTCTACAACGAGCGGGTCGGCGCCTTCACCCTGGTCTGCGCGACCAAGGCGGTGGCCGACGTCGCCTTCACCCAGGTGAAGACCGTCATTCGTGCCAACTACTCCAACCCGCCGTCACACGGCGCCGCCGTTGTCACCACCGTGGTGAGCGACCCGGCCCTCTATGCGGAGTGGGTGGAAGAAGTGGCCGCCATGCGGGTGCGCATTCGCGAGATGCGCGAGCTGCTGGTGGAGAAGCTGGCCGAGCGGGGGGTGAACCAGGATTTCAGTTTCATCCGCGAACAGAACGGCATGTTCTCCTTCTCCGGTCTCTCCAAGGATCAGGTGGAGCGCCTCAAGAGCGAATTCGCCATCTACATTGTCGGCTCCGGCCGGATCAGCGTGGCAGGCATCACCCGCGCCAACATTGATCCCCTCTGCGACGCCATCGCCAAGGTGTTGTAAGAGAGAAGCATCTGCGCTAAGCGCCTTGCTTCAGCCATAAAAGGCCCGCCGACACGGCGGGCTTTTTCATTTTCCGGCATCAGCGGCGCCGCTTGCTGCTCCCCAGCAGGGAGCCGAGCACCCCGCGCATCAGCTGGCGTCCCACCTCGTTGCCGAGGGTGCGGGCCACGCTCTTGGCGGCGGTCTGCACCACCCCGTCATGCTGGCCACCACGGGGGCCGGTGCGACCGAACAGGATGCCATTCAAGGCATCCAGCAGACCGCCACCCTGGTCGGTCTGTGGGGAAGCGGTCTCGTCACCGGCGGCGGGCGATGTCTCTTGAAGTCGCTCGAACGCGGACTCCCTGTCCTCCTGGGTGTCGTATCTGCCGTAGAGCAATGAGCCCTGAATAAGCGCATGGCGCTCGGCCGCGCTCAGGGGGCCGATGCGGCTGGCCGGGGGCGCGATGAAGGCGCGCTCCACCACGCTGGGCCGCCCCTTCTCGTCGAGCAGGGAGATGAGCGCCTCCCCGACCCCCAGTTCAGTGATGGCTCCGGCGGCGTCGAAGGCAGGGTTGGCCCGCAGGGTGTTGGCGGCGATGCGCACCGCCTTCTGATCGCTCGGGGTGAAGGCGCGCAGGGCGTGCTGCACCCGGTTGCCAAGCTGCCCCAGCACGCTGTCGGGGATGTCGGCCGGGCTCTGGGTCACGAAATAGACGCCCACCCCCTTGGAGCGGATGAGGCGCACCACCAGCTCAATTTTCTCCAGCAGCGCCCTGGGCGCATCCTTGAACAGCAGGTGGGCCTCGTCGAAGAAGAACACCAGCACGGGCTTTTCCGGATCCCCTATCTCGGGCAACTGTTCGAACAGCTCGGAGAGCAGCCAGAGCAGGAAGCAGGCATAGAGGCGGCTGGACTGGGTGAGCTTGCCGGCGGCCAGCACATTGATATGGCCGTGGCCCGCCTCGTCGGTCTGCATCAGATCCTGGATGTCCAGCATGGGCTCGCCGAAGAAGTGATCGCCGCCCGCGCTCTCCAGGGTGAGGAGGTTGCGCAGGATGGCGCCGATGGAGGCGGTTGACACATTGCCGTAGCGGGTGGTGAGGGTCTTGGCGTGCTCCCCCGCAAACTGCACCATGGCCCGCAGGTCTTTGAGATCGAGCAGCAGCAACCCCTCGTCGTCCGCCACCTTGAACACCAGCTCCAGCACCCCGCTCTGGGTGTCGTTGAGGCCAAGCAGGCGTGCAAGCAGCAGAGGCCCCATGTCGGAGACGGTGGCCCGCACCGGGTGGCCCTCTTCGGCAAAGAGATCCCAGAACAGGGTGGGGCTGGCGGCAAAGTCGGGTGCCTGAAGGCCGAGCTGGGCCAGACGGGCATCCAGCTTGGCAGAGGGGGTGCCGGCGGCGCCCAGGCCGCTCAGATCCCCCTTCACGTCGGCCAGAAAGACCGGCACGCCGAGGCGGGAAAACCCCTCCGCCAGCACCTGCAGGGTGACTGTCTTGCCGGTGCCGGTGGCCCCGGTGATGAGGCCGTGGCGATTGGCCATGGCGGGTAGCAGGGAGAGGGGGTGGCCATTGGCATGGGCCAGCGTGAGCGGTTCGGCCATGGTGGGCTCCTTGTTTCGAATGGGGGTCGAAAAACAACGGGTTACAAGGAGTGTGGTGGCAGAGGCAGACGATGGCAAGGCACGCCGCCCGAGACAAGGACGGCGTGCTGGCAACCTAGCGGGGGCGGGTCAGCTTGCCCAGTTGCAACAGCAGCAGGGTGAGCAAGGCGCCAGCGGCAGCGCTCAGCACCGCCAGCAGCAGGCTGCCGAGCAGGAAGGGGGGCACCAGGATAGCCGCTTCCTGCTCCAGCCAGTGCAGGGACCAGGTGAGACGGAAGGGGGCTGGCGTCTCGTTCAGCACTAGGCAACCGGTACGATAGGCGTAGAGGTACATGAAGGGGAGTGTCAGCGGGTTGTTGAACCAGACCGCCAAGAGGGCCAGCGGCAGGTTGAAGCTGAAGGCCAGCACCAGGGCGACGGCCACCAGGGAGTGCATGGGCATGGGGACCCAGCTGGCGAACAGCCCGGCCGCCACGGCGCCACAGAGGGCCCGCGTTCCCCCTTGCCAGAGGGCGGGTGTCAGCAGTCGCTCGCCAAAGAGGGCGAACCACTTCTGTTGGCGCAGGGTATCGGGGTCAATCTTGAAGCGGGCCAACCAGCGATTCAGCATGGGCGCGCCACCTTGCGTTTTTGCCACTGGCGCACCGTGCTCAGGCGCCAGCCCGCGCGAACCAGGACATAGCCGACGAGGGCGCTCAGCAGGGCAAGCACCAGGGAGCCCAGCAAGAGCGGTGGGGCCACCGTCTCGAACACCGACACCAGCCAGGCCCAGGTGAAGGTGATCTCGATGTGCTGGGAGGGTTGCCCCAGCAACTGGCAGCCCACCAGATAGGCGCCATAAAACAGCGGTGGCATGGTCAGGGGGTTGGAGAGCCAGACCAGGGCTACCGAGAGGGGCAGGTTGACCCGGCAGGCGATGGCGCCGCCAGCGGCCAGCAGCATCTGGCAGGGGAGGGGCACCCAGGCCATGAAGAGGCCGACCGCACAGGCACCGGCGGCGGAGCGCCGGTTGAGATGCCAGAGGTTGGCATCCAGCAGTAGCTTGCCAAAGAGTCGCAAGTGCTTGTGTTCCTTGAGGGTCGCCGGGTCGGGTAGCCAGCGCTGTATGATTCGTTTGGGCATGTTCTGAACCTTGCTAAATACTTGCTCCATGGATCTGCGTCTGTTGTCGTTTGCCCTGGGGGCAAGCTCCTCACTGCTTTGGCCATGGCTGCCTTCATGGGAATGGGGTGGCCTGATGCTGCTGCTCGCGCTCCCCCTCGCCGGTGGTCGTTGCTGGCGGCTGCTGTTTCTGCTGCTCGGCATCCTCTGGATGCAGGTGAATTTGCACTACCGGCTTGCCTGGCTGGATCAGCTTGGCAAAAAAACGAGCCACATCATAACCGCACACGTGCAAAGTACGGAGTCTTCGGGAGAGAAAGAGGGGGATAAATTTGCGCGCCTGCTGCTGCGCCTCGACACCCTGGACGATCGCCCCCTCATCGTGCCACCTCTGGTGCGGGTCAATGCCTATCAGGTGTTGCCGCCGTTGCCTGCCGGCAGCCGCGTCACCCTGGTGACCTCTCTCAAGCCGGCCCATGGCCTGGCCAACGAAGCGGGGATGGATGGGCGGCGCCTGCTCCTTGGCAAGGGGATCACCGCCACCGGCAACCTGCGCCGGGTCATCGCCTTGGATGCCGTGCCCCCGGGTGTGCGCGATCGCTGGCTGGCGGCGGCGAGTCGCGCCTGGGAGGGGATGGCACAGGCCCCCCTGCTGGCGGCCCTCACCTTCGGGGAGCAGGGGGGGATCACGGATGCCCAGTGGGAACTCTTTCGCGGCAGCGGCCTGACCCACATCATCGCCATCTCGGGCCAGCATATCGCTCTGGTGGCGGTGCTCGGCTGGTGGCTCGGGCGGCTGTTCGGGCTGCGCGGGGCTATCTGCGTGTCACTCCTGTTCGCGGCCACCTACAGCTGGCTGGCGGGGTTTGCGGTGGCCACCGAGCGTGCCCTCATCATGGTGCTGGTGTGGAGCCTGTTGCGCTGGCTAAAGCGGGACTGGCCGAGCCACCGTATCTGGCTGTGGGCCTTCGTGGTGCTGACATTGTGGGACCCTTTCGCCCTCTATTCGGCGGGGTTCTGGCTCTCTTTTCTGGCGGTGGCCCTGCTGTTGCTGGCGAGCCTGCTGCACGATCGCCCCGGCCTGGTGCGGCTGCAACTTCTGCTGCTACTCGGATTGCTGCCCCTGCAACTGCTGCTGTTCGAGGGGATGGCGCCCCTGGCGTTTCTGCTCAATCTGCTGGCACTGCCGCTGTTCTGCCTTGTCATCATTCCCCTGGCGCTCATCGGCGTGCTGGTGGCGCCCCTCTCCACGTTGCTGGCCCACGGCCTGCTCTGGGTCTCCGCCTTCGGCCTGGAGTGGGTGCTGTGGGGGCTCACGCAGCTGGCGGATCGCCTGCAGCTCTGGTGGCCGGTGCCCGGCTGGCTGATGCCCGCCAGCGCCCTGCTGATCCTGCTGTGGACGGGATGGCACCTGCCGGGAGGGCGCACCCTGGGGGGGCCGGTGGCGGCGGCCCTGCTACTTGCCCTCTGGCCTGCTCCCGCTTCCTGGCAGGTGCGGGTGCTGGACGTGGGGCAGGGGCTCTCGGTGCTCGTCACCCGGGGGGATCGGGCCATCCTGTTTGATACCGGGGATCGCTACCCAGGGGGCTACAACATGGCGGATGCGGCCATCCTGCCCCTGCTCAACCGGCTCGGCATCCGGGTGATCGACACCCTGATCATCAGCCACAGAGACAGGGATCACGCGGGCAACCGGCAGGCTCTGCTGCAGAGCATGGCGGTGCGCCAGGAGCTCTCCTCCTTCCCCTTTGCACCGGCTACCCAGGCCTGCCGCCGAGGTCAGCAGTGGCACTGGCAGGGACTGGATGTGCGGGTGCTCTGGCCCCTGGCAGCCGGGGCGGGGCGCAACAACGACAGTTGTGTGGTACAGCTGGACGACGGGCGTCATCGGCTGCTGCTGAGCGGCGACATCGAGCAGCAGGCGGAGCGCCGCCTGTTGGCACTGGCGCTGGAGGAGGTGGAGGGCGCGGGGCTGGCCAGCACCCTGCTGGTGAGCCCGCATCATGGCAGTCGCACCTCCTCCACGGCCCCCTTCGTGGCGGCGGTGAAACCTGCCTTCGTGGTGCACAGCGCAGGCTTCATGAACCAGTGGGGCTTTCCCCGCCCCGAGGTGGTAGCGCGATACCAAGGGGCGCGGCAGTGGGTCACGGGGGAGGCGGGCGCCATCCTGATCGAGCCGGGGGACGCGGGGCTCAGGATCCGGGCCGAGCGGGAGCAGGGGCCCTGGTACAGGCGTGGCGGCCCCTGGTGGCAGCCGCAGGTATGGGGAAGGGAGTGAGGATCCGGTGAGCCTGCCCGGCAAGGGGCGGCCTTCATTTGTGACCCGGGTTGTAGCCATCGCGCCAGCGGCGCTTGGTGTAGCTCCAAGGTTTGGCTAGAATAGCCCGTCATTTCCCTTATTAACGGCTATTCATGCAACAAGAAACCTCACAAGAGAGCTGGACCGTCTTCAAGCGCCTGCTCGGTTATGTCCGGGATCGCAAGCTGGGTCTGGTGGGCGGCATCATTGGCATGCTGGGTTACGCGGCCGTGGATACCACCTTCGTCTACTCCATCAAACCGCTTATCGATCAGGGGCTCAACGGCAACGACAGCAGCGTGCTCAAGTGGATGCCCTTCTTCGTCCTCGGCATCGTGGCTCTGCGTGGCTGCGCCGCCTTCCTCTCCAACTACTGCATGGCCTGGGTCGGCAACCACGTGGTGATGCGCCTGCAGCAGCAGGTGTTCAGCCACCTGATGGCCATGCCCATGAGCTTCTTCGACCGCCAGAACACCGGCAACCTGCTCTCCAAGGTGACCTATGACGCCGGTCAGGTGTCGTCCGCCGCGAGCTCGACCCTGGTCTCTCTGGTGCGGGAAGGGGCCACCGTCATCGGCCTGCTGGGCCTGATGTTCTGGCACTCCTGGCAGTTGTCGGTGATCTTCCTGGTGGTGGGGCCCCTGGTCGGGATCCTCATCAGCATCATCAGCCGACGTTTTCGCAAGATAAGCCGCCACATCCAGCAGGCGGTGGGTGACATCACCACCTCCACCGAGCAGATGCTCAAGGGGCACAAAGAGGTGCTGATGTTCGGGGGTCAGGAAGTGGAGGACAAGCGCTTCTACCAGGTGAGCAACCGGATGCGCCAGCAGACCATGAAGATGGTCGCCGCCGACGCCATTGGCAGCCCCATCGTCCAGATGGTGGCCTCCGTGGCCCTTGCGGTCTTCCTCTATGTCGCCACCATCGACAGCGTCAAGGCGACCCTGACTGCGGGCACCTTCACCGTCATGGTCACCTCCATGATGATGCTGCTCAAGCCGCTGAAAAGCCTGACCGACGTGAACAACCAGTTCCAGCGCGGCATCACCGCCTGCCAGAGCCTGTTCGGTCTGCTGGACTCCACCCCGGAGCAGGACACCGGCACCCGGACCCTGGAACGTGCCCGAGGTGAAATCGAGTTTCGCAACGTCACCTTCACCTACCCGACCAAGGAGACACCGGCGCTGCGCAACATCAGCTTCAAGGTGGAGGCGGGCAAATCGGTGGCCCTGGTGGGTCGTTCCGGCTCCGGCAAGAGCACCATCGCGAGCCTCCTGACCCGCTTCTATGACATCGAAGAGGGGGAAATTCTGCTGGATGGCGTCAACATCCGCGAATACCGCCTGAGCGAGCTGCGCAAGCAGTACGCCCTGGTCTCCCAGCACGTGCACCTCTTCAACGACTCCGTGGCCAACAACATCGCCTACGCGGCGGAAGAGAAGTACAGCCGCGACGAGATCAAGCAGGCGGCCCGCATTGCCCATGCGGACGACTTCGTCAGCAAGATGCCGGAAGGCTATGACACCGTCATCGGCGAGAACGGCGCCTCCCTCTCCGGCGGCCAGCGCCAGCGCATCGCCATCGCCCGCGCCCTGCTGCGGGACTCCCCGGTGCTGCTGCTGGACGAGGCCACCTCGGCCCTGGACACCGAGTCCGAGCGTCACATCCAGGCGGCCATCGACGAGCTGTGCAAGGCGCGCACTTCCCTCGTGATCGCCCACCGCCTCTCCACCATCGAGAAGGCGGACGAGATCCTGGTGATCGACGAGGGGCACATCGTCGAGCGCGGCAACCACCAAACCCTGATGGACATGCATGGTACTTATGCCCAGCTGCGGGCCATTCAGTTTGGTAATACAGCCACGGGTAACAAGGGCTGATGCTGGCCAGACTCTGGTACGGGAACAGCCTCTGGCGCTGGGGGCTGGCCCCCTTCGCCCTGCTGTTTGCCCTGATCAGCGGCGTCCGCCGTCTGGGGTATCGCCGGGGCTGGTTCAGCGCCTATCGGGCCACCCTGCCGGTGGTGGTGGTGGGCAATCTCTCGGTGGGGGGCAACGGCAAGACCCCGGTGGTGGTCTGGCTGGTGGAACAACTCCAGGCCCGGGGCTGGCGCCCCGGCGTGGTCAGCCGCGGCTATGGCGGCAAGGCGCCCCATTACCCCTATCGACTGGATGAGAGCAGCACCCCGGCCGAGGCCGGGGATGAGTCCGTGCTCATCGCCAGACGCTGCGGTTGTCCCGTGGCGGTGGCCCCCAGACGGGCCGATGCAGTGCGGTTGCTGGAGCAAAGCGGTGAGGTGGACATCATCGTCACCGACGACGGCCTGCAGCACTATGCCCTGGCCCGTGACATCGAACTGGTGGTGGTGGACGGTGCGCGCCGCTTTGGCAATGGCTGTCTGCTGCCGATGGGGCCGCTGCGCGAGCCCACGACCCGCCTCAAGCGGGTGGACGCCATCATCTGCAACGGCGGCGAACCCGCCCGTGGCGAGTACGCCATGCGCCTGGTGCCGGATACCCTGCGCCGGGTGTGCGACGATGCGCCTCTCACGGCCCCCCTCTCGGGGCCGGTGGATGCCCTGGCGGGCATCGGCCATCCCCCCCGTTTCTTCGCCACCCTGACCGCCCTGGGTTACGAGCTGGTGCAGAGCGTCGGCTACGGGGATCACCAGGCGTTCGACGCCGCCGAGCTGCTGGCCCGCTTCGGCCAGCGCCCCTTGCTGATGACCGAGAAGGATGCGGTCAAGTGCCGCCCCTTCGCCCCGGACAACTGGTGGTATCTGCCGGTCAGCGCCGAGCTGCCCGATGCCCTGGGGGAGGCGCTGCTGCGCACCCTGGGCCCGCAGCCCGGAAGAGGGAACGGGCACCAGGCGCCCTGACGGGCGCCACCGGATTGGAACAGACGGCCAGCGCCCGGACTCGGGGGCTGGCCCTGCACATTGACATGCCAGGCAAGATCGCCTGTGGGAAATCGTTAAAGGAGTTTCGTTGTGGCACTGGATATTAAACTGCTCGACATCATCGCCTGCCCGGTCTGCAAGGGGAAACTGCACTATCAAGCGCACGCCGAGGGCCCTCAGGAGCTCATCTGCCGCTTCGACAGACTGGCCTATCCCCTGGAGGAGGGGATCCCGGTGCTGCTGGAGAACCGGGCCCGTCATCTGGCGCTGGAAGAGCTGAAGCCATGAGTTTCGTCGTCGTCATTCCTGCCCGTTACGCCTCCACCCGGCTGCCGGGCAAGCCGCTGGCCGACATTCACGGCAAGCCCATGGTGCAGCACGTGGTGGAGAAGGCCCTGCAATCGGGCGCCGATCGGGTGATCGTCGCCACCGATGACGAGCGGGTGCAGCAGGCTCTGGCCCCCTTTGCCGCCGCTGCCGGGTTCGAGGTGTGCATGACCTCACCGGATCACCAGTCCGGCACCGAGCGTCTGGCCGAGGTGTGCCGTCACTACGGCTTTGCCGCCGATACCATCATCGTCAACGTGCAGGGGGACGAGCCCCTCATTCCCCCCGTCATCATCCGCCAGGTGGCGGACAACCTGGCCGCGGCCAGCGCGCCCATGGCGACGCTGTCGGTGCCGATCAGGGATGCCGAAGAGGCGTTCAATCCCAATGCCGTCAAGGTGGTGACCGACCGGGAGGGGTATGCCCTCTATTTCAGTCGCGCCAGCATCCCCTGGGATCGGGACCGCTTTGCGGCCAGCGATCGCGTTGCGGGGAGCCGCGAGCAGATTGGCGATCACTACCAACGCCACATCGGCATCTACGCCTATCGCGCCGGCTTCATCCAGCGTTACGTGGACTGGGCACCGAGCGTGCTCGAGCAGGTCGAAGCCCTGGAGCAGCTGCGGGTGCTCTGGTACGGGGAGAAGATCCACGTGGCCCAGGCGCTGCAAGCCCCGCCGGTGGGGGTGGACACCCAGGCCGATCTCGACAAGGTGCGAGCGCTGCTGGCCGGTTGAGGCTGGCGGAACGGCTTTGATGCAATACGGCGCCCCAGGGCGCCGTTTTTTAATTGATTCTTTGTATAATAATTTGATTTAAAACGAATTTTACGAGCAATTTCAAACTTTTCCCGCCCATGGTTTGCCAAATCATCGAGTTTGGTTATGATGCAAGACGCCGTGTTAACCCTAACTGGCATATAACGAGATAAAAAACGGGGTGTTTGGGTGATTAATGTATTCCTGGTCGATGATCATGAGTTGGTGCGTACAGGGATAAGACGCATTTTGGAAGACGTCCGCGGGATCAAGGTGGTGGGCGAGGCGCAGAGCGGGGAAACCGCGGTGGCCTTCTGTCGGCAACATCACCCCGATGTGATCCTGATGGACATGAACATGCCGGGCATCGGCGGTCTGGAAGCGACCCGCAAGATCCTGCGGATCCGCCCTGATGTACGCATCATAGTGCTGACCATTCATTCAGAAAATCCGTTCCCCACCAAGGTGATGCAGGCGGGCGCCGCCGGGTACCTCACCAAGGGGGCCGCGCCGGACGAGATGATCCACGCCATTCGACTGGTTCACTCCGGTCAGCGCTACATCTCCCCGGAGATCGCCCAGCAGATGGCCCTGAGCCAGTTCGCCTCCGCCGACGAGAACCCCTTCAAGTCCCTCTCCGAGCGGGAGCTGCAGATCATGATGATGATCACCAAGGGGCAGAAGGTGACCGACATCTCCGAGCAGCTCAACCTGAGCCCGAAGACGGTCAACAGCTACCGCTACCGCCTGTTCAGCAAGCTGGGGATCAACGGTGACGTGGAGCTGACCCATCTGGCCATTCGTTATGGCATGCTGGATGCCGACACCCTGTAACGGGTACGTGTGGACACCAAAGGCGGCACCGGCCGCCTTTTGCTTTTTGCAGGCTGTGGGCAGTATGCTCTCCCCGTCTTTTTGCATTCATCCGTTGAGTCGAGTTGCCGATGACCCTCTCTCCCGAGCCCCATTTTGACAGCAAGGCATTCCTGAGCGCCGTCACCCACCAGAGCGGTGTCTACCGCATGTACGACAGCGGCGGCACCGTCATCTACGTGGGCAAGGCCAAGGATCTGAAAAAACGGCTCGCCTCCTACTTTCGAGCCAATGTCGACAGCATCAAGACCCGCACCCTGGTGCGCCAGATTGCCGATGTGCAGGTAACGGTCACTCACACCGAGACCGAGGCGCTGATCCTCGAGCACAACCTCATCAAGCAGTACCAGCCCCGCTACAACGTGTTGCTGCGGGATGACAAGTCCTACCCCTGGATCATCATCACCGACCATCGGCACCCGCGCATCGGCGTCCATCGCGGCGCCCGCAAGGTGAAGGGGGAGTATTTCGGCCCTTACCCCTCCGGTGGCGCGGTACGCGAGAGCCTGCACCTGATGCAGAAGATCTTCCCGGTGCGCCAGTGCGAGGATGCCGTCTATGCCAACCGTACCCGCCCCTGCCTGCTCTACCAGCTCAAGCGCTGCGCCGGCCCCTGTGTGGCGGGGCTGGTGAGCGAGGCCGAGTATGCCCAGCAGGTGGCGCTGGCCAAGCTGTTCCTCGCGGGCAAGAACCAGCAGGTGATCGGCGAACTGGTGGGCAAGATGGAGTCCGCCAGCGGCGATCTGCGCTTCGAGGAGGCGGCCCGCTACCGGGATCAGATCCAGGCCCTGCGCCGGGTCACCGAGCAGCAGTCGGTGAGCGGCAACGTGCTGGACGAGCTCGACGTGGTGGGGGTGGCCTTCGAGCAGGGGACCGCCTGCATCCACGTGCTCTTCATCCGCCAGGGCAAGGTGCTGGGATCGCGCAGTTACTTCCCGAAAGTGCCGGCCGATACCCCGCTTGACGAGGTGGTGCAATCCTTCCTGCTGCAGTTCTATCTGTCGGGGCAGGGGGGACGGCAGATCCCGAGCGAGGTGCTGCTGGACGTGGCGCTGGAGGATGAGAGCGTCATCGCCGACACCCTGAGCCAGACCGCCGGCTACAAGGTGCGGGTGGTGAGCCGGACGCGCAGCGAACGGGCCCGCTTCATCAAGCTCGCCTCCATCAATGCCCAGACCGCGCTGCGCTCGCGCCTCGCCCACAAGAGCACCATCACCGCCCGTTACGATCAGCTGGAGGAGCTGCTGGAGCTCGAGAGCCCCATCGCCCGCATGGAGTGCTTCGATATCTCCCACACCATGGGGGAGCGCACCGTGGCCTCCTGCGTGGTGTTCAACCGGGAGGGGCCGCTCTCCTCGGAATACCGCCGCTTCAACATCGACGGCATCACCGGTGGCGATGACTACGCCGCCATGGAGCAGGCGCTGGAGCGCCGCTTTGGCAAGCAGCAGGAGCCGGACAAGGTGCCGGATGTGCTGTTCATCGATGGCGGTCTCGGCCAGTTGCGCCGCGCGGAGGAGATCCTGGCGCGCCAGCTGGAGTTTCTCGGCGGCAAATACCCGCTGCTGGTGGGCATCGCCAAGGGGGTGACCCGCAAGGCGGGGTTGGAAACCCTGATCCTGGGGGACAGCCACGAAGAGCTGCACCTGCCGGCAGATATGCCCGCCTTGCACCTCATCCAGCACATTCGCGATGAATCCCATCGCTTTGCCATCACGGGCCACCGGGCCAGGCGGGCAAAGGCCCGCACCACCAGTACCCTGGAAGACATTCCCGGGGTGGGGCCGAAACGGCGACAGGCGCTGCTCAAATACCTGGGGGGTTTGCAGGAGGTGAAAAAAGCCGGGGTGGACGAGCTCGCCAAGGTGCCCGGCATCAGCCAGGAGCTGGCCCAGTCCATCCACGACGCATTGCACTCGCTCTAGCGCTGCCTTTGGTGTGAAGGAGGTCACGCCAGGGGGCATCAGGGCGTGCCGCCTGCGCACAAGAGCCGTGACGCAGGGGGCTACCAAATGCCATAATGACCGGCATCCTGAGGTTATTGATGGATTAATGGACCAAGGCGGGCGCCAGTTCGGTTGCATCCGCGATCGGCTTGGGGCTACCATGTAGCGGCATACAAGAAGTGGCTGAAAATAATGACAAATATTCCTAACCTGCTGACGTTCTTTCGGATTTTGCTCATCCCCGTCTTCGTCATCCTATTCTACCTTCCCTATCAGTGGTCCTACATGGCGGCGGCCATCGTCTTCATCCTGGCGGCCGCAACTGACTGGTTTGACGGCTATCTTGCCCGCAAGCTTAACCAGTCCACCGCCTTTGGCGCCTTCCTCGATCCTGTGGCTGACAAGATCATGGTGGCGGCGGCCCTGGTGGTCATCGTCGAGCACTACAACACCGTCTGGGTCACCATCCCCGCCATGACCATGATTGGCCGGGAGATCATCATCTCCGCCCTGCGTGAATGGATGGCCGAGCTTGGCAAGCGCTCCTCGGTGGCGGTCAGCTGGATTGGCAAATGGAAGACCATGATCCAGATGGTGTCGCTCACCGGCCTCATCTGGCAATACGACATCTGGATGGTGTGGCTCGCCTATGTGCTGCTCTACGTGGCCACCGTGCTCACCTTCTGGTCCATGTTCCAGTACATGAAGGCTGCCTGGGGCGATCTCAGCTACCACTCCCGGTTCTAGTCCAAACGGGAAGATGGCCGTTTCTCTGCCACTGGCGCCGAGAAACGGCCATGAGCGCCAAAAGTGTGGGACAAGGGTAAAAAACACCCGAACGATCAGCGTATTAAATGTTTTTGGTTGACTGGGCGGGGAACATCGCTAGAATGCGTTCTCACAGTCAGGCAGTCAGCCAGACCGATGCGGGAATAGCTCAGTTGGTAGAGCACGACCTTGCCAAGGTCGGGGTCGCGAGTTCGAGTCTCGTTTCCCGCTCCAAATTCAGACAATAGAGAGTTCCTCTCTTTTGCATGGCGCGTTAGCAAAGCGGTTATGCAGCGGATTGCAAATCCGTTTAGTCCGGTTCGACTCCGGAACGTGCCTCCATATTGACAAGCCCGCCCGCGGACTTGATACCGATTGCGGTGCCTGAGTGGTGAAATCGGTAGACACAAGGGATTTAAAATCCCTCGACGTTCGCGTCGTGCCGGTTCGATTCCGGCCTCAGGCACCATTAAAATCAAAGACTTACTAAGGCCACTAGCAATAGTGGCCTTTTTGTTTCTAGTCAATTGACTGCCAGAATGGCTGCGACCTGAAGAGTCGGTTCATCTCTTGAATCTGCACGTGCCAAGCTACGACCCCTGGTGTGAACATCAAAGAGCCTGCTCGATGGCAGGCTCCTGAGTGCTTCCCAGAATTCTCTAGAGTTCCGAGATGATGGTCGACACCTCTTCTGCTCCGTGTCTTATCTCCTCCATCACTTTTGCAACGTCATCGATCTGCTTTTGCCCGTGGATGGCGCCGTCTGCCGCGGACTGGATCTGCTCGCTGACCTGCCTGGTGAGCTGCTGATTCTGGCTGACGACATTGGCTATTTCGTTGGTCGATAGGGAGGTTCTTGCCGCCAGTTGACGAACTTCATCGGCCACGACGGCAAAGCCTCTGCCTTGTTCGCCGGCTCTCGCCGCTTCGATGGCGGCATTGAGCGCGAGCAGGTTGGTCTGGTCTGCAATGCTGCTGATGGTGGATACGATGGCGGTGATATTCTGGGATTGAGCGTGGAGCTTGCTCATCAAGGTGCTGGCATGTTCCATCTGCCTGACAATATTGTCCGAAGTGGAGACGACGGTGGTCAACATCTCCTCTCCTTTGATGGCGGAGGATTTGGTTGTGACAGATGTTTCATTTGCCACCTTGGCCACATGTTGTACGGCCTGATCTTTGCTGATCTGCGGGGTGATATTGGAGGCAAACTTGATGACCTTGATCACCTTGCCATGGCTGCCCCGCACAGCGTTGTAGGTTGCCTCCAGCCAGACTGCATGGCCTTTTTTATCAAATCGCTGAAAGCGCCCCGATTTGAACGTCCCCTGAGCCAGCTCCTGCCAGAAATCGGGATGTTCCCGATAAAACAGCTCATCACAAAACATGCGATGTTGATGGCCTTTAATTTCATCGAGTCGATAGCCCATGGTATCCAGGAAATTACGGTTGGCGGAAATAACAACACCAGTCGGTTCAAACTCGATGACGGCAAGGGAGCGATCCAGCGCCTCAAATATTGCTTTTTGAGTCATGAGCAGATCATGTTGCACTGTCACATCTGACGCTATTTTGATGATCTTGATTATTTTTCCGCCCTGGCTGACGGGGAAATAGGTGGCTTCCAGCCATATTTCCTTGCCTTGTTTGCCAACCCGGTGGAAGGTGCCATGCTGGCTGTGCCCATTTGCCAGATCTCGCCAGAATTCCCGATAGGAGGGAGAGTCGGTATCTTCTTTCATGCAGAACATGGCGTGATGCTGCTGCACGATCTCATTGAGGGAGTAGCCGACGGAATGAAGAAAAAGCGGGCTGGCATCGAGAATATAACCATCGGTGGTGAATTCAATCATGGGAAGATGATCGTGCATGGCATGATCCAGAGCCTCGCTTTTCAAGGCCCTCTCTCGTTCTGCTGCCAGCTCTTTTTTAAGTTTCGAGTCGAACATAAGCACACTCCAGCCAAGAAAATAGAATCATCCGACATCTCTTCGTTGACGAACTCTTCACACTTTCTGGGTATGAAGCGTCGTTTTTGAGTGTAATGCACCCCTGTCATTTGATTCGGGCTTTTCCATACAAAAAACAGGTTTAATACAAGATGATGCGCCCTTTTTATATGCGGTGATAAATAAAACGTATTCCTATTCTGAATTATTTGTTCGATGCATCGATTGTTTAACGGGGGTCTGTCAGTGGGCAAGACAATGGTTCGCAGTCGTGGGCGAACAGAGCCTCATTTCGGCGAATACGGGTATCCAGGGCAGGGGCTTGTCGATGAGGAGTGACGGTTGTCTGCATCGATGGGGGAGGGGGGCAGCGGGAAGGTGCTGCCTATAGAGATGTCTCGGTCCCTCTGTCCGGGAAACCTGCACGTGAGTGTTTGAACGCATCTGTTGTCCATTGTCATGGACGATGGGAAGGGGGGGACGCTCCGTGTGGCTGCGAAATGTCCTGGAGAGGCTCGCCTGACNCAGGCGAGCCGGCTCATATCGCGTCAGTCATCACCCCTGGACATTGACCAGGATCCGGCCGCGCACCTGGCCTGCCAGGAAGGCATCCCCCAGGGTCACGACCTGGGAGAGGGGCACTTCCCGGGTGAGGAGATGGAGGCGGGTCAGGTCGAGATCCTCGGCCAGTCGGGCCCAGGCCTGCTGGCGCAGCGGGCGCGGTGCCATCACGCTGTCGATGCCATAGAGGGTGACGCCGCGCAGGATGAAGGGCATGACGGTGGAGGGGAAGTCCATCCCTCCCGCGAGACCGCAGGCAGCCACGGCGCCGCCGTAGCGGGTAGTGGCGCAGGCATTGGCCAGGGTGTGGCTGCCGACGGTGTCGATGACGCCGGCCCAGCGTTCCTTGCCCAGCGGGCGTCCCGGCGTGGCCAGTTCGGCGCGATCGATCACCTCGGCGGCGCCGATGGACGTCAGATAGTCGGCCTCGTGCAGCCGCCCGGTGGCGGCCACGACCCGATAGCCCAGCTTGGCCAGGAGGGTGATCGCCACGCTGCCCACGCCGCCGTTGGCACCCGTCACCAGAATGTCACCGTCACCGGGGGTGATGCCGTGCTTCTCCAACGCCATCACGCAGAGCATGGCGGTGTACCCTGCGGTGCCGATGGCCATGGCGTCCCGGGGCTGGAAGCGCTCAGGCAGGGCGACCAGCCAGTCGCCCCGGACCCGTGCCCGCTCTGCCAGCCCGCCACTGTGGGTCTCGCCCACGCCCCATCCGTTGAGCACCACCTTGTCGCCGGGGTGCCAGTCGGGATGCTGGCTCTCCAGCACGGTACCGGCAAAGTCGATGCCGGGGATCAGAGGGAAGCGGCGTACCACGGGGGCGGCGCCGGTGAGGGCCAGGCCATCCTTGTAGTTGAGGGAAGACCACTGTACCGCCACGGTCACATCCCCGGCAGGCAATATCTCCTCGGAGAGGCTCTGGTAGCTGGCGCGATAACCCGCCTCGTCTTTCTCGATCAGAATACCGTTGAACATCTTGTCTACTCCCATTAATTGGACTGACTGACTATTAATCTTCGTAAAAAAACTATTTGGCCAAGGTCATGAAAAAGCGGAGAAAAGAGAGCATGGGCTCGGTATCGCCCACCAGGCGTGCGCGCAGTACGGCGCCTTCCCAGCCGATCCAGAACTGATGGGCGAGGGCAGGGCAGTCACAATCAGGGGGCAGCTCCCCCGCCGTCACGGCATCCCTCAGGCAGCGGGCGAGCAGCGCCTCCCAGTCGAGGAGGATCTGCTCGAGGCGCAGGCGCAGCTCGGGGGACAGTTGCACCACCTCCTGACCCAGGTTGCCCACGAGGCAGCCCCGCTGGAACGCATAACGGGTCATGCCCCAGCAGGCGCTGTCGACGAAGGCGACAAGGCGGGCCAGGGGGGGCAGGCTCTCATCCTCCAGATAGCGCGTCAGCTTGCGGCAGAAGTAATGGTGATAGGCATCCATGACCGCCAGGGTGAAGTCGTGCTTGGTGGCGAAGTAGTGATAGAAGGAGCCCTTGGGGATCCCGGTCGACTGCAACACCCGCTCGATGGAGGTGGCGGCGATGCCCTGTTCGGTCAGCAGCTCCATGCCCCGGCGGATCAACAGATCCCGGGTGTCGGCATAGGTGTGCCCGTGCTGGGCAGGGCGGCCGCGAGGGCGGCGGGGCAGAGCGTCGCTGGTTGGCATGGGGGTTATTAGACGCCTCTACTAGAAATGATGCAAGCCCGGCGCCGGGCTAAGGCTCGGGGGATGAGATCGGGTGGTCGCGGCAAGATGGAGCCAGCGGGGCAGAAAACAGCGAGGGCGCCATTGGCGCCCTCGCATCGATGGGTGGCTGGGTCTCAACTGCGCAGCTTGTTGTAGACAAACAGCACGATCAGGGCGCCAACGGTGGCGATGATGATGCTCGGCAGGTTGAAGCCGGTGACCGTTCCCATCCCAAGCAGGGTGCTAACATAGCCCCCCACCATGGCGCCGACCACCCCCAGGATCACCGTCATGAAGAAACCGCCGCCATCCTTGCCCGGCATGATCCATTTGGCCAGGATGCCGACGATCAGCCCCAGTACCACCCAAGTAAGAAATCCCATGGTCATCTCCTCGTTGTGTGCAGAGAACCAGAGTATATGCAGGGATCCTGCTTGTATCCCGCCACAGCACGGCGTGAGTCAGAAACGGTCATATGAGACTCGCTCCTGACCATGGCAGGCAGAGGGCCTCAGCCGAGCGCGCGGGTGTCGAGGCGCTGCCCGGCGGGGGAGCACACCAGCACCGACCCCTGCTCGAACCAGTCACCCAGCACGATGCGTCGCGCCGCACGCCCATCCAGGGTGAAGTCGTGGATGGCGGGCCTGTGGGTGTGGCCGTGGATCATCAGGCGGCAGCCGTGCTGGCGCAGCATCTCGTCCACCGCCTCCGGAGTCACGTCCATGATGATCTGGCTCTTGTGGGCATTCTCCATCTGGCTCTGGCCGCGCATCTTGTGGGCGATGGCCTGGCGGCGCGAGAGCGGCAGGCGCAGGAAGAGCCAGCGCAGCCATTTGAGTTGTGTGATGCGGCGAAACTTCTGGTAGCCCTCATCCCGGGTGCAGAGCAGATCCCCGTGGCTCAGCAGCACCCGCTCGCCGTACAGCTCGATGACGCAGGGGTCGCCAAGCAGGGTCATGCCGGCCCGTTTGGCAAACTGGCGCCCCAAGAGGAAGTCGCGGTTGCCGTGAATGAAGTAGAGGGGCACCCCTTGCTGGCTCAGGGCGAGAAAGGCATCGGCCACCTCGCGGTGGAGCGGGTTGGGGTCGTCGTCCCCAATCCAGAATTCGAACAGATCCCCCAGCACATAGAGGGCGTCGGCACCGGGCGCGTCTTCGGCCAGAAAGCGCACCAGGGCCGCCGTCATGTCGGGCCTGCCTTGGCTGAGGTGAATGTCACTGATAAAGAGGGTGCTCATGAGTTCCTGGGCATCATGGTAAGAGAGTCCCGCCTGGGTGCGGACAAGGCCTGTGACCTTGCACGTCGAGCGGGTGGGGGAGGGAAGGGCAGCAGAGCCCCGCAAGGTTGACGCCCTCAAGGGTCAGCAACGCCTCGTAAGGGTCGCCGGACAGACCCAGCAGGCGGCACATGGCCGCTTCCCCCTTGAGCCCTTCATCAACGCGCAGGCGCAGCACCTCCCGGTGGAAGGGGGCGCCAAAGCGCTCAAGCAGGGCGGCCATCAGGCTGAGGTGGCGCCAGCCATGACATGTCTCGAGGGGATCAGAGGTGAGGTAGAGCTCGACTGGCCAGCACTGGCCATCTGGCCCGTGGCGTTGCTGCTCGGCGATCCAGACCTGTTCGCCCTTGCTTCGCACCTGCCAGCCTTGTGCGGCCAGTGTCGCGGCAAGGAAGGCCGGGTCCGGATGCTGGCAGAGGATGTCGAGATCGCTGCCGGGTCTATCCAGCCCGATGGCGATCGTGCTCACCAGGGCCAGATCGTTGCACAGGGGGCCAAGCTCATCCCACAGGCCGCCGCTCAGCAGGGCGTGGGCCGAGCGCTGACGTTCGTTGCCCTGGGCCAGATAGTCGAGGCGGCGCCAGTTGGGGGCGGCAGATGGAAAAACTGCGGCCGGGGCCGCAGTGGTATCAGAGCCTGGCCGGCAGGGATTACTCGGCAAGGGTCACCTTGGTGATCACGACGTCTTCGGTCGGGACGTCCTGGTGCATGCGGCCGTAGTTGCCGGTCTTCACGCCCTTGATCTTGTTGACCACGTCCATCCCGGCGGTCACTTCACCGAACACGCAGTAGCCGAAGCCCTGGGTGGTGGCGGACTTGAAGTCCAGGAAGTCGTTGTTGTTCACGTTGATGAAGAACTGGGCGCTGGCGGAGTGCGGCTCCATGGTGCGGGCCATGGCGATGGTGCCGACCTTGTTGGACAGACCGTTGGCCGCCTCGTTCTTGATGGGAGCGCGGGTCTCTTTCTCTTCAAAGCCCGGGGCATAGCCGCCGCCCTGGATCATGAAGCCGTCGATGACGCGGTGGAAGATGGTGTTGTCGTAGTGACCGTCACGGCAGTATTGCAGGAAGTTGGCCACGGTCTCCGGGGCTTTTTCCGCGTTCAGGGTCAGGGTGATGTCGCCGTGGTTGGTGTGCAGAGTAACCATGAGTTGTCCTTTCATTTTGACGCGGGCAGCAAGGTGCCCGCAGGTGTATGGCATAAAGTGGTGGCAATTCTAGCCCATCAAGGCCCTGCGGCATAGATGGCAGGGGGGAGAGGGGGCTTTTTCTGCCTCGTTTTCTATACCGGATGCGGTTAGAATGGCAGGCCATTTTACTCACAGGCAGTGGTCATAAGATGCTGAAGATATACAACACACTCACTCGTCAAAAAGAAGAATTCAAACCTATCCACCCGGGCAAGGTGGGCATGTATGTGTGTGGCGTCACTATCTATGATCACTGTCATATCGGCCACGGCCGTACCTTCGTCGCCTTCGACGTCGTCGCTCGCTACCTGCGTTATGCAGGGTACGACCTCACCTATGTGCGCAACGTCACCGACGTGGATGACAAGATCATCAAGCGCGCCGCCGAAACGCACGTGACCTGTGACGATCTCACCGAGCGCCTCATCGGCGACATGCACCAGGATTTCGACGCCCTCGGCATGGTGCGTCCGGACATCGAACCCCGCGCCACCCAGCACATCGGCGAGATCATCGCCCTGGTTGAAACCCTGCTGGAAAAAGGGCACGCCTACGTGGCGGACAACGGCGATGTGATGTTCATCGTCGAGTCCTACGCCGACTACGGCAAGCTCTCCGGCCAGGATCTGGAGCAGTTGCAGGCCGGCGCCCGGGTTGACGTGGTGGATGCCAAGCGCAACCCGCTCGACTTCGTGCTGTGGAAGATGTCCAAGCCCGGTGAGCCGACCTGGGACAGCCCCTGGGGCCCGGGTCGCCCTGGCTGGCACATCGAGTGCTCCGCCATGAACTCCAAGCATCTTGGCAACCATTTCGACATCCACGGCGGCGGCTCTGATCTGCAGTTCCCGCACCACGAGAACGAGATTGCCCAGTCCTGCTGCGCCCACGGCGGCGACTACGTCAACACCTGGATGCACAGCGGCATGGTGATGGTGGATAAAGAGAAGATGTCCAAATCCCTTGGCAACTTCTTCACCATCCGCGATGTGCTGGCCCACTACGACGCCGAAACCGTCCGTTACTTCCTGATGTCCGGTCACTACCGCAGCCAGCTCAACTACTCGGAAGATAACTTGAAGCAAGCCCGCGCCGCCCTGGAGCGCATGTACACCGCCCTGCGCGATCTGCCGGCGGCGGCCGCCGCCGGTGGCGACGAGCAGGTGGCTCGCTTTGTTGATGCCATGGACGACGACTTCAACACCCCGGAAGCCTACTCTGCCCTGTTCGACCTGGTGCGCGAGATCAACCGCCAGAAGGCCGAAGACATCGCTGTCGCCGCCGGCCTCGGTGCCCGTCTGCGGGAGCTGGGCGCCGTGCTCGGCATCCTGCAACAAGACCCCGAGGCTTTCCTCAAGGGTGACGAAGCGGACGAAGAGGTCGCCGAAATCGAGCGCCTGATCGCCGAGCGCAATCAGGCCCGCGCCGACAAGAACTGGGCCGCGGCGGATGCCGCCCGTAACCGCCTCACCGAGATGGGCATCGTGCTGGAAGACAGCGCCGGCAAGACCAGCTGGCGCCGTGCCTAATGCCGGCGGCGCTGCTCGCGCCAACAGGTTGAGCCAATAAAAAAACCGCAGCCTTCAAAAGGCTGCGTTTTTTTTGTGGTCTGCCGAAGCCTCGGCATTTTTCGGACTGATCCCCTCGCCCCTTGGGGGAGAGGGTCAGGGTGAGGGGACTAGCGTCATTACTCACCGGAGTGC
Source organism: Aeromonas sp. R10-1 (assembly GCF_040908465.1). Taxonomy (NCBI): domain Bacteria; kingdom Pseudomonadati; phylum Pseudomonadota; class Gammaproteobacteria; order Aeromonadales; family Aeromonadaceae; genus Aeromonas; species Aeromonas sp. R10-1. The sequence goes on along the minus strand of NZ_JBFODT010000028.1, from coordinate 65,952 downwards.
CTGCAAGCCGTCTGTTTCTTGCCCCAGTTCCTACCTGACCTGGTTGGCGCCTCTGATCATGGCTGGTCTGGCAGTGTGTTCAGGTCTTTGGTGCGCGCCTCGGTCAACTGGGTGAGACAACTGCTGTGGACCATGGGCGCCATTGATCCCCCTTCATAGACGCCGGCCTCGTAACGGCACTGGGCATCGCGAAAGGCGATCCAGGCCCGTTGCGCGGTTCTCAGCCTCTCCAGCTGTGCCTTCTCCAGGGAGGCAACCCGCTTTTTATAGGCGGCATTGAGCTTGGCATCGGCTCGCTGGTAATCCTGAAACGCACAGATGTTCATGTCGGTTTGTGTCACCGGCGCAGTACAATCCTGTTCGGCCTGAACGGCAGTGGTTGCCAGCAAGAGCAACAGGGCGGGATAGGGTCTCAAGAAGCAGTTCCTTTGTGGTAGGGAGAGGGCCAATATACGGCATAAACCGGCCCGATGGCGGCTCTGTTTTTCAAGAATAACAAGGAGATGACGTCATGAAGTTGAACTGGAGGCCGTTTCTGGCCCTGCCTCTGCTGGCGTCCGGGCAGTCTGTGGCCGCCACAGCCCCCGATATGCAGGTCCAAGCCCGCGCCAAGGTGGCCGAGTTTCTCGACTGGGAGCGCCAAGTCAAACCGAGCGGCCTCTATCAGGCAGACCTGGGCGGTGCGTTGCCCAACATCGTCTCCCCCGAGCTGCTCTGCCTGCTCAATGCTGCCTCCAAGGCGCGGGAGATAGCCACTCGCGAAGCCCCGGACGAGAAGCCCCCCTTCGTCGAGGGCAACCCCTTCCTGCCCAATGCCTGGGATCATCTGCTGGGCTCTGAGATACTCTCGTCTCGCGCCATCGACGGTAGCCGGGATCGCAGCGAGGTCAAGGTGAGTTTCACCTTTGGCGAGCCGGGTACCCCGCTCGACACCCCCAGCGGCACCTACCGTTTTGTCAGCACCTATCTGGTGAAGGAGGGGCCGCAAGGCACCCGCATCACCGATATCGACGCTGGCGGCAACTGCGATTTCTGCCAATCCGGCAGCCTGCGCGCCGTCCTCTATGAGACGCTCACCGCCTATCCCGCCGCAGGGGGAGAGCAGTGCAAGGGGTTGGGGAAATAGGGTTTTGGTTTGAGTGAAAAAGTGTTTGGGGAATAGAAATAAAAACCGCAGCTCAAGGCTGCGGTTTTTTGTTTGTGGTTTGTCGAAGCCTCGGCATCCTTCGCTCAGATCCCCTCTCCCCTTGCGGGAGAGGGCCAGGGTGAGGGGGAGCTAACATCATTCCTCGGCGAAATGCCAGCCAACGCTTGGATGGCATGGCTTTGCCATGCAGGACACGAGGGCGCTGCCCTCGACAGGGTTTCGCCCGCCCTTCGGGCTGGGGCGAGTGACTTTGGAAAGACCCGCTCTCTTTGGCAAATAACACCAAAAGTCTTCCCCCCGGCAAACCACCCGCTTCGCGGGTTCCCTCGTCTCGTCCAACGGGTTGGACGGAGCGCCGCAGACGGCACTTTGGCCTACGCCATCCATGGCTTCGGCCAAAGCCCGCTTCGAACATCCTTGTTCTCGCGCCAAATCGGGGTCGAGCAGTGCTCGCCCTGATCCGATTTGGCCCATATGCCGACTGCGGCTACGCCATCATCCCTGATGGCGCTCCTGACCCGTTGAACTCGACTCGGTGGTTTGCAGGGGGAACCAATACCGTGCCCGCCCGTGGCTTTAGCGTTCATGTCGGGCGCCTATCCCGCCGAAGGGGAGAGCTGTGCAAGGGGTTGGGGATCTACGTGTATGGGGAATAGAAATAAAAACCGCAGCTCAAGGCTGCGGTTTGAGGATTTTTTTCGATGAAACCTAGTTCATAGCCGTGTTTTTTGTGGATAAATTTGGTTATGCCAAATCTTGGATACCATATTTTCGCTCTCTTTTTTCAAAAGCATAACTACCGCCTTCGAGAATATTGCAGATATCTGCTCGTATGCCGGAATTCTCTCGCACGTTACCATCTTCAACGGCACCTGACTTATATTTAATGTGTTCGCCTTGGTTGTCGGCTATTATTATTTGTTCAGAGTCCGTATTGACAACTAAATTTGCGTTATGGGTGACGATTATGACTTGACGATATTTTTTGATTTTCCTAAACAGTGGGACTAGTTGAGACATAATAAACTCATTATCTAGATCATCTTCAGGCTGATCAAATACAAAAGGGCTTCCGAAGGGATCTGTTGCTAATTTTAAACAAACATAGAAAGTACCTCGCTGGCCAACAGATAGCTTATTCACGGACTTCCCTTTATATTGGAAGTCTGCGTTGGTATAGAGATATTTCTTAATGCTTGAAGACGAGTGAAGATAATTCAATAGTTCAAATCTCCCTCCCTTGTTAAAAAACTCTTGCATCCAAAGAAAGGCTTCCAAGTTTATTTTATCACCATCGCAGTTTATTATATTTTCACCGGAAACGAGTCTAAAATAATCGTCGCTTGAGTTTACACAGAAAGTCTCCATCAATCTGTCAAAAGTGCTTTTTTCATTTGTACTTCTAAATTTACCCCTGTTTAAACATTCTTCAATGCCACTGTAGAATTGCTCTTTATTAAATACTATAGCGCCATTAATATGAATGTCTGAGAGTATGTCTTGAACTAAAGTGTTTTGCTCCTCATTCCAGTGGGGTTGCTTACGCTGAAGTTTTAGAAAAGCATTATCTATATTATTTTTTTGTTCCTCTATATAGTCTTTATACTTTAATAATAACTCTCCGCGAGACTGTACTAATTTATGATACTCTTGAGTTCTCTGATTTATTTCTTCTAGTTTTGAGGATGCATGGTCAATTGATTTTTGATATTCAGTCACTTTTGTAAGTAGTGAGGAAATGTCTTGATTAATACCTTGCAATTTAAATTGTTCAGCAATTAAATTATTTGCAAGTGATAGCTCTTCTATTTTGGTTTTAGATGTTTCAATGTTTTGATTTATAGGGTTCTGAAGTGCATCTTCATTTAATAATGGAGACTTTATTACCGAGCAAGTGTGAGAGTTAAGGAGCTGTATTCTTTGATTTATTTCTGATATGTATCTATTAAAAAGAGCAATGGAGTTTCTTGCTTCATTGATAAAGTTATTGTGTTCATTGATATTCTTTGAATTTTGTTGGTATCTCTCTATAAGTAATTTGTTTTGTGGGTTTGTAAGTGTGCTAATTAATTGAGTGTTATTATCGATAATACTTTGTTGGTATGTCGGATTGTTTATTCTCTGGTTTTGAGAATCAACATCTTCCCAGTATTCAACGAACGCTCTATATCTACTTAAGTTATTCGAAATTTCAGAGTTAGTTACGGGGTCAAACTCAGTACCATAAATTCTTAGCATTCTCTTTATTTCGTCACTAAGATCATCTGGTTTTTGACTAAAATGCTGGACATCTCCCTGAGAAACATGAAGATAAGAGTATGTGTTTTCTGGAGAGTCGAACCTTAATACTGTTCCATCACCTTGATCTAATTCAACACATAAGTTTTCACTGCTTACCATCCGAGCATTGGAGTGCTCAGATAAGTGGTTGAAGCGAGAATGCATGGCATCTAAAAATAGACTTTTACCTGTACCTCTTCCACCAATTATTGTTACAAGATTTGGGTTTAATGGTATTTTTTGGCTATAAAAAGAGATTTCCTCACCAGAAAATATATTTCCACCCAACTCAACAGATTTAAACCAAGGTTTTAAATATTGTTTCTCAATGAAGTTATCAGTTTGTTGTACGCGAAGGTCTGGTTCAATAATAGCCTGCCTTAAACCTTCAAATGTAGGCTTTGCCTTAACCCAAGAATACATAGTTCCTATTGATGCTATTTTATGTGCATCAGATGCATAGAATACAGGTTTTTGCTTAGCGCCCTCGTATCGTTCTTTATTTAGAAAGAAGCTTCTATCTTGAGGTCTACCTAAAATAATCTGACATCTTTTCTCAATTTCTATAGCAACAGCTAAAGACCTTCCTTCTTTTGTATCTGGCCTAAACCCACCATAACCATTTGGACAGGCTGCAATCAAAAAATCAATGCCAAACTTTAAATTGTGATTTAAATGCTCAATTAATAAATCAAACTTAACTGTTGCTTCTGATGTTTTAACCTTGGAGTCAGTGAAGGATTCTTGTGAACAGTATATTTTTTTACCGTCAGATGTAGTGTTTGAGATTGGAAGAGTTGATAAGATAGAGTTAATTTTTTGGCTTGTGATATTTTCTGATAATATGCAGTGAACGTTAATCCATTCACCATCTTTGTTCTGTTGGTCTATACGAAACTCAAGATTACCTAATACAGTATGCTCAACACCTTTCTCTTTAATTTTATCTCTGATAAGCTCTAGTTCATTTTCCTTAAAAAAGAAATAATTTGTAATGCCAGTCAGTTTTAGATTTGACGCTACGATGGTATCAATAAATTCATCTATAGATGTATTTCCAAACTCATTGGCTTGATGTGTAAATGGGGAGTGCACATGTAAGTCCCATTTATTCCATATTGAACCGATCATTTATTATCCTTACCTGTGTATGTTGGGGGGGGGTAATTTAATAACTATACCCATAGGTTCGATTAGAGAAGCGTAATCGGACGTTAGAGAAATAAGGTTTTATTACGGTGAAATATTCACTATTGGACCGTCTATATACAGCCGTTTCCCGATAGGGATATCTGCTGCTTGCAGTTGTATTCACCATGATTTTTTCACCTATGCAACCATATTGATGAAATCTGTTGCATAGGTGCGACAATCTGGTCTCGCCATGGGGTGGGTGAGGGGTTGGCTCTGAGAGAACAGCCCTCCCGACCCTGACCCCGCAAACACAAGGTCATGGTCAATTAACTGGCCTCGGTGCTGCGGGTTGGGTGTTGCCCCCCTGTTGTTCGCCGAGGTGAGGGCACAAGGTCAGGAGCGCCGTCATGGACGACGGCGCAGACGCAGGCGGTACAGGGATGTACCGTCTGCGTCGTTCCGCCAGACCTTTTGCCTGAACCGAGGGAACCCGACGCAGGAGGGCGAACAAGTGGGGGTGGCCTTTCTTTTGGTGACTTTTCTTTGGCCACGCAAAGAAAAGTCACTCGCCAAGCCGCGTAGCGGCGGCGAAACCCCATCGAGGACGGAGTCCTCGTGTCCTGCATGGCGAAGCCATGCCAATTAGACGGCGATATTTCGCCAAGCAATGACGTTACCGACCCCTCACCCTAGCCCTCTCCCCCAAGGGGAGAGGGGATCAAACCGAAGTCTCCGAGGTTGGCGGGCGAAACCCCGTCGAGGACGGAGTCCTCGCGTCCTGAATGGCGAAGCCATGCCATTCACACGTGGGACGACATTCGCCAGGCAATGCCGTTACCGACCCCTCACCCTAGCCCTCTCCCGCAAGGGGAGAGGGGAGCAAACCGAAGTCGCTGAGGCTGGCGGGCGAAATTCCGTCGAGGGCAGCGCCCTCGCGTCCTGCGCGGCGAAGCCATGCCATTCACACGTGGGACGACATTCGCCAGGCAATGCCGTTACCGACCCCTCACCCTGACCCTCTCCCCCAAGGGAAGAGGGGATCAAACCGAAGTCGCCGAGGCTGGCGGGCGAAACCCCATCGAGGGCAGCGCCCTCGTGTCCTGCACGGCGAAGCCATGCCATTGAGGCGTGGGGCGGCATTCACCAGGCAATGCCGTTACCGACCCCTCACCCTAGCCCTCTCCCGCAAGGGAAGAGGGGATCAAACCGAAGTCGCCGAGGTTGGCGGGTGGAACCCTGTCGAGGACGGAGTCCTCGCGTCCTGCGCGGCGAAGCCGTGCCATTGAGGCGTGGGGCAGCATTCGCCAGGCAATGCCGTTACCCATCCCTCACCCTAACCCTCTCCCCCAAGGGGAGAGGGGATGGTTACCGCGGACGATTACGCTTCGCTAATCGACCCTACCGACCCTACGGCGTAGCCATGCCAAATGACGGTGAATGACCCCACACCTTGACTCTCTCCCTCAAGGGGCGAGGGGATGATTACCGTGGACGAATACGTGGCGGGAATCGACCCGGCACCCAGGGGCGAGGGCAGGGTTGTGCCCCTGTGTTTCGCATGGCGACGCCGCTTGGGGTCCGGTTATGCCAAAATGTGAACAAATCGATCTTTCCCCCGGTCAATCGCGGTCTGCCGCTTGTCGGGCCCGCCCCGAGTTGGCTAAGGTAGTCGCCCATCAGATGCACGCAGTAGTGGAGGTAGGCATGGATAAAATTTTGCTGGCGCTCTCGGAGCAGATGATAAACGCACGGGATCTGGAGAGCCTGACCCGCCCCTTGCTGGAAATGCTGGCGTCGGTGACCGGGCTGGAGTCGACCTATCTTACCGAGATTGACCTCGGGCAAAGCAGCCAGCATGTTCTGTTTGCCCGCAATGCGGCCGGGCTGCAGATCCCCGAGGGGATGACGGTGGAGTGGAGCGATACCCTGTGTCGCCGTGCCATCGACGAAGAGATTGGTTACACCGATGACGTCGCCGCTCTGTGGGGGGACTCCCAGGCGGCCAGCGAGCTCGGCATTCGCTCCTATCTGAGCAGCCCGGTGCGCACCTCGACCGGCTCCCTCTATGGCACCCTGTGCGGCGCCAGTACCGAACAAAAACCCGCGGTGGCGGGTGCGCAGCAGCTCATCGCCTTCTTCGCGCACCTGATTGCCGAACAGGTGGAGCGGGAGCAACTGCTGCGGCAATTGCAGCAGGCCAACGACGAGCTCTCGCGCCTGGCCCTCTCCGACCCCCTCACCGGGCTCCCCAACCGCCGCGCCCTGATGCTCGAACTCACCCGCCTCTTCTCGTTGTCGGAGCGGGCGGGGCATCCGGTGCTCATCGCCTTTGTGGATCTCGATGGCTTCAAGGCCATCAACGACGAGTATGGCCACGAGGCGGGGGACAGGCTGCTCACCGCCATGGCGCGGCAACTGGGGGAGACCCTGCGCGGCGGCGATCTGCTGGCCCGCTTTGGGGGGGACGAGTTCGTGGCCGTGGGCATGGGGCCTTTCCCGGGCGCCGACACGCTGGACGGGGCGGTGGCGGCGTTTCGCCAGCGCCTGTTCGAGCACAGCGTGCTGTCACTGCCGGTGGGGGACAAGGTGATCCATTATCCCGGTGCCAGCGTGGGGGCGGTGGCCGTGATGCCGGCCGAGGTCAGCGTCGAGGAGGCGCTGAACCGGGCCGATGCGAGCATGTATGCGGTCAAGCGCCAGCGCCGGGCCGCAGGGGAGGGCGGGAACCCGCCTCCTTCCAGTCAGGTGTCTGCCCCGCGATAGGAGCGGGGCGGGTTGAGAGGGCACAGGGTGGCGCGTCCACCCGGGTGCCAGTCTGTTTTCCCTTTTATCAGTTCGGAGCCCATACCATGGTTCATCTTCTTGCCCGCCGTGTGCGCGCCCTGGCCGGGCGGGCGGCCACCCTGGTGGCCGGACTCTGCGAGTTTCAGCAGCGCATCTGGGTGGTCAGCATCGTCAAGGAGTCCTACACAGATACCTTCGTGGTCAACGAAGGGGGCTTCGAGGAGCCCTTGCAATGGATGCGCCGCAAGGGCTACAGCGCCGAGATGCTGGCCAGGGTGGAGGCCATGGCCCGATCCCAGGTGCTCCAGCTCGAGTGCGCCGGGCAGCATCACCGTCTGATGCGGGTGAAATAGGGGCGAAGCCGCCCCCGGATGGCCTGGCGGCACCGCCGCCCGGGTGTTGACCACATATCCTGCCGCCCTCTTCGTGTCAGACGGGGCAAATGGGTCGCCAGTCATGATTTTTCCGTGGTTCTCTCCGGTTTCAGACCGCCGGAGTAGACGCAAATCGCGGAGTTGTAGCTGTTGAAGGTGACCGCGTAGTTGAAATCGCAGAAATAGGCCGGGTGCTTGGTGGCGACAATGTCCCCCGCCTTGCATTTGTCCTGCATCCCCTCCACCAGGGTGTCGTTGTTTGACCCGAGGCAGGCCTTGCCGGTGGTCTTGTCACCGCCGCAGGCCATCAGAAGGGCGCAGACCGAGAGACTCATCAACCATTTCGCTGTGTTGTGCATGTGTATTCCCAAGAGATCGGAGAGATGGCGGGGAAGGGCGTGAGCGCGGCGCTGCCCGATGAAGGCGGCCAGCGGGCACGCTGCCGCCCCTGACTGTCGCTGCCACCGTGCGCCCTGCCCCTTGCCGTGAAAAAGGGGCCAACAGGCTCCTGCGCCCTATATTACGGACCCGAGGCGGTCTGCGTCACCCCTTGTCGTTGTAAGTGGCGAACATTAAACGGGTTTCGTGCGCTGGCTCAAAGGCGGGCCGGGGCCTTGGCGGCCCCGGCGGGGGAAGGGGTCAGGGGGAGGGGAAGTATTTGTGCTGGAGCTGCTGGAAGTCGCTGCTGGCCAGCACCTGGGTCAGGCCGAGCTGGAACTCCCTGACCAGGGCATCGTCCACCGGGTGGCTGAAGGCGAAACAGTACTGCTCGGAGCTCAACATCCAGCGCACCTCGAACTGGGCAGGATCCAGCTGCTGGGTCTTGATGAGATCCAGCAGGGTGGACTTGTTGCTGGAGACCAGATCGACCCGGCCCGAGGTGAGCATGCGCAGGGCCTGGGAGAGGCGGTTGGCGGTCATGATCTTCTGCTCGTCGAAGCCTGCGTTGAGCAGCAGTTGCTCCCCCACATCGGATCGCACGGCGCCTATGGTGTAGCGCTGGGCATCTTCCAGGCGGGTCAAGGTCAGGGGGCGACTGGCGAGCCCCATCAGCACTATCTCGGCATAGCCGATGGGGCAGGCCCACTTGAACAGGGGATTGCGCGCCTCGGTGCGGGCGGTGGAGAAGAGCACCACATTGGGTTTCTGGGTCAGCAGGTAGTAGCCCCTGGCCCAGGGGAGGATGCTGACGGGCTGGACAGGGGTGCCGGTCTTTTGCCACACCAGGTGCAGCAGGTCGATGGCAAAGCCGGTCGGGGCGCCATCCTCCCCGGTGAAGTTGTAGGGTTTGTACTCTTCGGTGAGGTAGTGCAGGCTGGCGAGCGCCGGGCTGGCCTGGGTCACGGGAGTGCCCCAGACCATGGCCGCGAGGGCGGCGCAGGCGACCAGTCTGCGAAGGGGGACTGCAATGTCTATGTTCATCCTGACCGTCCTGCTGCCGAGTGCCCAGTTTCAAGTGTTGCCAAGTCACGGCGTTTCGCCACCCGGCGCAGACGTTATCCGCCGGGGGCCGTCATCATCTTGCCACTCACAACCGGGTCGGCGCCCCCTTTTTACCAGGCCGGGCGGGTGTGACCCAGGGGGGTGAACGCCTCGTCCCTCAGCCCCACCAGCAGGGTGTTGCCATCCTCTTGCAGGCGAAACTCGCCGTAGCGGGCCGACTCATATTGATCTCCCGTGCCCTCTTCGAAGAAGAAGGCGTCAGGCCCGATAAACCACTGGCCGTCGCGCTGGCGCACCTTGAGCAGACGCTCCCCCGGGCCCGGGGCCTCGGGCTTGCCCCCTTCCACCCAGTGCACCACCTGATGTTCATCCAGGCGAACGACCAGGGTGTGGGGGCCGGCGGCGGCCTGGCGGCCCGCCAACTGGCGGGCGAGGGCGTAGTTCAGGCGCATGTAGTCCCCCTGCATCAGGGAGCGGGGGTCGACCGGTGCCAGCTCGATCAGCACCACCTCCCCCTGGCTCATGGCGTGCTCGAAGCGCCAGACGGTGGCGTTGATGCCGGCGAGCAGGGCAAGACCGGTCAGCAAAAAGGCGAGGCGTCTCATGAGGGGCTCCCGTTGTGAAGGTGCTTGAGCCACTGACGGGTACCGAGCAGCAGGGCCCCCGAGGCGAGCAGCAGCCAGGACTTGGTCATCAGGGTCAGCCCCAGATCGTAGTAATAGAGGGAGCCAAAGCCGAGCAGCAGGAGGCCTGCCAGGGTCATCAGGGCCAGGCTGCCGGCGTAGAAGCCGAGCACCAGCACCAGGGCGCCAGCCCCCATGCCGGGAATGATGGCGCTGATCACCACCAGCGGCAGCCCGTAGCGCAGCGGCAGCCTGAGGCGAACCATGACCGCGAGCAGCAGGGCGGCGCAGAGCAGGGGATTGAGCCAGAGGGGCAGGCGGGAGCTGCCGAGCTCATTGAGCACGCTGGTGCCTCCCTCCCACAGGGGGTGGTGCAGCCGTCCCAGCACCAGCAGGGAGAGTGCCAGCCCCAGGGTGAGGGATTCATAGAGCAGATGGCGGGCGGGATCGCGCTCCGCCTGCAGCCAGCACAGGGCGACGGCGCCCATCACCAGCGGCAGGGCCAGCAGGTGCAGGCCGAGGCAGGCGAGGGCGAGGGTGAGCAGGATGGCGGCGGTGAAGCTGTGGAACAGCCTGATCAGCCAGTGCTCGAACAGGGCGGCCACCCCGAGGGAGAAGGCGGTCAGACCGAACCAGAGCCACGCGACGTTCAGATCCAGCCTGTCCAGCAGGCCGTAGAGCAGCCAGGCATCTGCCGCCAGCGCCAGCGCCAGCACGAACTGATCCCAGAGATCGCTGCGGGTCGCCATGCGGTTGAGACCGAGGGCGGAGGCCATCAGCACCATCCCCATGGTGAGGGCGTTGTTGGGGTCGCGGGTCAGCTGCTCGAAGGCCATGAAGAGGAAGAAGAGCAGGAAGAGGGCGGCTATCCAGCCCACCATGCCGAGCAGAAAACGGCCCGACCAGTGGGGCTGTTCATCCCGGGGGGCATCCCCTTCCACAAGTTGGGCTGCACGCAGGCGCTCCCAGGGGGTGAGATCAGACATGCTGCCTCCGTTGTTGTTGCAGCCAGCGGCTGGCCATCACCGACAGGCCGATGGCGATGAGGGCCAGCAGCAAAAAGCCGTTCATGTCCGGCTCCATCCACTTGCCAAGGGCCGCGAGGATCACGGCGATGAGGCTCAGGCACCCCATGGCGAGCCCGGCGATGAACCTGTGGTGCCAGCGCAGGTAGGCGGCGCCGAGCCAGGCGAGCCAGGCAGGCCAGACCCAGGGAGAGGCGGCATCGAACAGGGCCAGCAGGGTGAGCAGGGTGATGCCGAGCCCCGCGGCCAGCCCCGCGAGCCAGGAGGGCATCAGGGCGTAGCGGGCGGGCACCAGGATGAGCAGACCCCAGAGGGCGGCGTTGAGCAGGGTCAGGCACCAGCCGAGGGCCTCCTCGTTGAAGGAGAAGAAGAGATCGAGAAGGCCGAGCCGCCAGTAGAGCACCAGGGCGAGCTGACCGAGCAGCCAGGCCAGGGTCCAGAGCAGCGGGCTTCTGCCAAGGGCCGCCAGCGGCAGCAGCATCAGGGCCCAGGTGGCGAAGAGCTGCCAGGGGTCGGCGCCGGTCTGGTAGGTCTGGCCCACCAGGGCGAGCAGGGCGCCGAGGTTGAGGGCCAGGGCCAGCAGCAGGGCCTGGCGCGGGGTATCACTCATGGGTTTGCGCCAGAGCACCAGGAGCATGGTGAGCAACGGCAGCTCCAGCAGGGCGAGACGTGAGAGGCGCCCCAGGGCCTGCCAGTTGAAGGCGACAAAGAAGACGAGGCCGGCGCCAAGGCAGAGGCAGCCGAGCCAGAGCAGCAGCCTGTCGAACAGCCACTGCCAGCGGGCAGGGCCGGGGGGCAGATCGCACAGGGCAAGGGCGGCAGGCAGCGAGGCCCGTGGCAGGCGGCCGCGCCTGACCCAGTCGAGCAGGGTCTGTCTTGAGGTGAGGTGCATGGGGGCTCCTGAAGCCGTGATGCCTGAAAGATAAGGCATTATGGCACGGCGACGCGTCTCGGGGCAGGGGCGCCGTCGGCGCTGCGACACAGGTCGCGGCACGGGGCCATGTCTTTGCACTAAAAAGGCCCCCGCCGTGAGGAGGGGGCCTGAAGGACGTCCGGGGCGGCGGTGGCGATCAGTGCTCACGCTGATCCCCCGCCGGCTTCTTTGGAGGTCAGGCGAAGATCAGGGTGGAGATGCCAAGCCCCGCAAAGAGGATGGCGCAGGCAATGCGGATCCCCTTGAGGGGGAGCTTGTCGGCCCCGAGCTTGCCGAGCAGCACCACGGGCACGTTGGCCAGCATCATGCCGAGGGTGGTACCGGTGATCACCTGGATCAGGGAGTCGTACTTGGCTGCCAGCAGCACGGTGGCTATCTGGGTCTTGTCACCGATCTCGGCGATGAAGAAGAGCACGAAGGTGGCCATGAAGGGGCCGTACTTGTCCAGGGAACTCTCTTCATCATCCATCTTGTCCGGCACCAGGATCCAGGCGGCCATGGCGATGAAGGCGCCAGCGACCAGCCAGGTCATCACCTTGGGATCCATCCAGCGACTGATGAATTCCCCTATCCAGGCGGCACCCGCGTGGTTGAGCAGGGTGGCAGCCAGCATGCCGGCGATGATGGGCCAGGGTTTGCGAAAACGACAGATGAGCAACAGGGCCAGCAGCTGTGTCTTGTCGCCGATCTCGGCGATGGCAACGCTGATGGTGGAGGTTAACAAGGCTTCCATAAAAATGACCGGGGGACGGAATTGTTATAAACCAAAGACAAGCCTGCGCCATCCGTCCCCGGTTTTGGCACTGGCCCGTCAAAGGTCTTGTCAAATCCGGCATTGCCCGGATCACCCTGACCATGGTGAGTTGGCACCAAGTATGTTGATCAGGATCGCGCACGAAACGGGTCCGTGGCGAGACTACTCCCCCTCGATGGGAGCGGGCATTCTAGGGAAAAACCCCCGGTGAGGCAAGGCGCGGGATGGGGAATTATCCCCCCACCAGCTTGACCTGAAAGCCGGCCTTCTCCAGTTCGGCCTTGATCAGGTCCCGTTTGTCCCCCTGGATCTCGATGATCCCCTCCTTGAGACCGCCGCCGGTACCGCACTTCTTCTTGAGCAGGGTGGTGAGGGCCTTCTGCTGTTCGGCGGGAACGCCGTGGATGCTGATGACCCCGGCCCCTTTGCGTCCCTTGGTCTCGCGGCGGATACGCACGACCCCGTCGGCGGGGAAGGGGGAAGCGTGCTGGGCAGGGGCGGATTCCTTGATCATGCCGCCGTCCGTGCTATAGACCAGGCGGCTGTTGTTGTCGTGACTCATGGCAATACTTTGTCGGTTAGCTAAGCGGAGTTTGATTTTACGCAAATAAATGTTGAGGGCACAGCTTATAATCCCCCCATTAAAAGCGAATTATTCTTGTTTAACTTCAGGAGCCCGTCATGGTACTCACAGAGCTGTCGCCGGGACAGAGCGCTCGCATCACGCACATGAACCACCTTGGCCGCGCCTTGCGGCGCAAGCTGATGGTGATGGGGCTGCTGCCCCAGACCGAGATCCTCTATCTGCGGGCCGCCCCCCTGGGGGACCCGCTCCAGATCCAGTGCCAGGGCATCTGCCTCTCCATGCAGCGGAGTCTGGCCCAGCAAATCGAGGTGGAGCCGGTATGAGCTACAACCTGGTCACAGTGGGCAATCCCAACAGCGGCAAGACCTCCCTGTTCAACGCCCTGACCGGCTCCCGCCAGCAGGTGGGGAACTGGAGCGGGGTCACCGTCGACAAGAAGATGGGGGCCTTTGCTGCCCGCGGGCAGGAATACACCCTGGTGGACCTGCCCGGCATCTATGCCCTGGCCAACCAGGAGGCGAGCCTGGACGAGCAGATCGCCAGCCGCTTCGTCCAGCGCCAGCAGCCGGATCTGCTGCTCAACGTCATCGATGCCGCCAACCTGGAGCGCTCCCTCTACCTCACCCTGCAACTGCGGGAGCTGGGGCTGCCCATGGTGGTGGTGCTCAACAAGATGGATCTGCTGCAAAAGCGACGCATCACCATCGACGAGGCCTTGCTCGCCAAGGCGCTGGGGTGCCCCGTGGTGTCGCTCTCGGCCCACAATCGCCAGCAGGTGGCGGCCTTCAAAGAGGGGATCCACCAGTTTATCGGCCAGTCCCAGCCCGCCCTGGTGCTCGACTACGGTCAGCCCCTCGAGGGGGACATCGCCGAGCTGGAGACCCTGCTCGCCCCCCATCATCTGCATCGCCGTGGCCGCGCCCTGCGCCTGCTGGAGGAAGACATCGCCATGCAGGAGACCCTGGCGGCGGGGCAGCAGGCGGCGGCCGACAACGTGGTGAGCCGCGCCCACCACGCCCAGGACATCGACCTGCAACTCGCTGATTTGCGCTACGGCCATATCCACCACTGGTGCCAGCAGGCGTGCCGTCATCAGGACAAGCTCACCGTCGCCCAAAGCGAACGGCTGGACAGGGTGCTGCTCAACCGCTGGGTGGGCATCCCCTTCTTCCTGCTGGTGATGTACCTGATGTTCATGTTCGCCATCAAGGTGGGCAGCGCCTTCATCGACTTCTTCGACATCCTCGGGGGGGCCCTGTTCGTGGACGGAGTGCACCATCTGCTAGGGCTGATGAGTGCCCCCGACTGGCTGGGGGCCGTGCTCGCGGACGGCGTGGGTGCCGGTTTGCAGACGGTGGCGACCTTCATCCCCGTGGTGGGCTGCCTCTTTCTCTTCCTCGCGGTGCTGGAGAGCTCCGGCTATCTGGCCCGCGCCGCCTTCGTGGTGGACGCCCTGATGCGTCGCCTCGGCTTGCCCGGCAAGGCCTTCGTCCCCATGCTGATGGGCTTTGGCTGCACCGTGCCCGCGGTGATGGCGACTCGCACCCTGGGGTCGGAGCGCGAGCGGCTGATGACCTCGGCCATGGCGCCCTTCATGTCCTGCGGTGCCCGTCTGCCGGTCTACGCCCTGTTCGCGGTGGCCTTCTTCCCCGAGTCGGGGCAGAACCTGGTGTTCGGTCTCTATCTGTTCGGCATCCTGGTGGCGGTGCTCACCGGCCTCTTCCTGCGCAGCACCCTGCTGCCGGGCAAGAGCGACTCCATGGTGATGGAGATGCCCGATTACGAGTGGCCCCGTCCGGTGGACGTGGGGCTGCGCACCTGGCAGAAACTCAAGGGCTTCATCTTCGGCGCGGGCAAGACCATCGTCCTGATGGTGGCGGTGCTGAGCGTGCTCAACTCCCTCGGCACCGACGGCAGCTTCGGCAACCAGGATCAGGAGAACTCGGTGTTGAGCAAGCTGAGCCAGTCCGTGACCCCGGTGCTGCATCCCATAGGTGTGCGGGACGACAACTGGCAGGCCACGGTGGGCATCCTCACCGGCATCTTTGCCAAGGAGGCGGTGGTCGCTACCCTCAACAGCCTCTACGCCGGCGGCGCCGGTGATGAGGAGGAGAGTGAATACTCCCTGCTGGGCAGCCTGAAAGCGGCGCTGACCACCATTCCCGCCAACCTGGCGGACATCGACCCCGCCGATCCCATGGGGCTCAAGGTGGGGGATCTGGAGGACAAGCAGGCGGCCGCCGAGGCCCAGGAGGTGGACACCTCCACCTACGGCAACATGCAGACCCACTTCGACGGCGTGGCCGGGGCCTTTGCCTACCTGCTGTTCGTGCTGCTCTACATGCCCTGCGCCGCCGCCATGGGGGCTCTGGTGCGAGAGACCGGTCGTCAGTGGGCCCTGTTCACCGCCGCCTGGTGCAACTACGTCGCCTTCCTGTGCGCCACCCTCTTCTATCAACTGGCGACCTTCGCCGCCCACCCGGCGCAGAGCCTGGTCTGGAGCCTGAGCTATCTGCTCTCCCTGGTGCTGCTCTGGTGGCTGGGGCGTCGTCACGGCGACATCGTCGCCCGCAAGGTGGTGACCCTGTGAAGGGGCTCATGGTCAGGGACGAGTGCGCCGAGAGGGAGGGTATTCTGTGATCCTGCGTGAACTGGGGGACTATCTGGCCCTGCACAAGAAGGTGAGCCGGCGGGCGCTGGCCCGCCACTTCCACACCTCCGAGGATGCGGTAGAGGCCATGCTCGGGGTCTGGATGCGCAAGGGGCGCGTCGCCAAGCGGGAGAGCCGCCTGTGTGGCGGCTCCTGCTGCGGCAAGCACGAAGAGGTGACGTTCGAGTGGTGCGAGCCCGGCCAGATAGGGCTGATCCAGAAGGGCTGACGCCTGCCCACATGCAAAAGGGAACCCGAGGGTTCCCTTTTTCGTGGCCGCCGTGCCCGGTCTCAGAAGAGGTCGCCCTCGTCCTTGGTGGGCTCCAGGCTCCAGCCGCTCGCCGCCGCACTGTTGCCTATCTGGCCCTTCTCCCGCCAGAGTTTGATCTTGAGGCGCAGGTTGTTCTGGGAGTCCGCGTTCTTCACCGCCTCCTCCTCGTCGATCACCCCCTCGACCACCAGATCGAACAGGGTACTGTCGAAGGTCACCATGCCAAGGGCCCTGGATTTTTCCATGATCTCCTTGAGGCCGCCAAACTCGCCGCGCTTGATGAGATCGCGCACCGTGTGGGTCCCGAGCATCACCTCCACCGCCGCCCGGCGCCCGCCGTCCGTGGTCTTCACCAGCCGCTGGGAGACAAAGGCCTTGAGGTTGTTGCCAAGGTCGTTGAGCAGCTGGGGTCTGCGCTCCTCCGGGAAGAAGTTGATGATGCGATCCAGCGCCTGGTTGGCGTTGTTGGCGTGCAGGGTGGAGATGGCCAGATGCCCGGTCTCCGAGAAGGCGAGGGCATGCTCCATGGTCTCCCGATCGCGGATTTCGCCGATGAGGATGACATCCGGCGCCTGGCGCAGGGTGTTCTTCAGGGCCGCGTGGAAGCTGCGGGTATCCACCCCCACCTCCCGCTGGTTGATGATGCTCTTCTGGTGGCGATGGACGAACTCCACCGGATCCTCGATGGTGATGATGTGGCCGCCGCTGTTGCGGTTGCGATGATCGATGAGGGCCGCGAGCGACGTGGACTTGCCGGACCCCGTGCCGCCGACGAAGAGCACCAGACCCCGCTTCTCCATGATGGTGTCGAGGAGTATCGGGGGGAGTTTGAGATCCTCGAAGCGGGGGATCTCGGTCTTGATGTTGCGCGCCACCAGGGAGACTTCATTGCGCTGCTTGAAGATGTTGACCCGAAAACGGCCTATCTGGGGCAGGGAGATGGCGAGGTTCATCTCCAGCTCTTTCTCGAACTGCTGTTTCTGCTCGAGATCCATGATGTCGTAGGCGATGCGGGCCACCTCGCCCGGCCCCAGGGGCTCCTGGGTGAGGGGGCGCAGGGCGCCGTTGAACTTGGCGCAGGGGGGGGCGCCGGTGGAGAGATAGAGATCGGAACCGTCCTGTTTGGCCAGGATCTGCAGCATGTCTCTCAATTCCATGAGGGGCCTCGTCGCTCAAAGGGCTGGGGGATGATGAATGGCTTGAGTGTACAGCCTCAGGCGCCGGTCAGTTTTTCGCGGAACACAAAAAAGACCGCGCCCAGGATGCACAGACCCGCCCAGAGGTAGTCCCACTTCAGGTCTTCTTTCAGATAGAAGATGGAGAAGGGAACGAACACGGTGAGGGTGATCACCTCCTGCAGGATCTTGAGCTGGCCGACGGAGAGCACGGTGTGGCCGATGCGGTTGGCGGGCACCTGCAACAGGTATTCGAACAGGGCTATCCCCCAGCTCACCAGGGCGGCGATGATCCAGGGTTTGTGATTCATGCTCTTGAGATGGGCGTACCAGGCAAACGTCATGAAGACGTTGCTGCAGATGAGCAGGCCGATACTGGTCATGATGGGGTTCATTAGGTTCTCCTTTTAAATCAATGCATTTTATCTCGACTCCATGGGTTTTCATAAGTGGTGCTTGAGGGTATTTTTAGCTCACAAGGATGTAACAAAAGAAGGCGAAAGCTGGATGGGCAAGACAAGCTGGGGTGCGCTTTGTCTGTTGTTTGCCTGCTGGGCGCAAGGTGCGCCGACCCTGACGGTGGCCACCGATGTCTGGCCGCCGTTTCGCATGCTGGCAGAGAACGACGACTTCCAGGGGCTGGATATCGACATTCTGCGCCAGTTGCAGGCACGCAGCGGCATTGTGCTCACCCTCAAACGGGTGCCCTGGGGACGGGCACTCAAACAGATGCAGACCGGTCAGGCGGATCTGATGATAGGGCTGGCTCACACCGAGGAGCGGGCCGCCTTCATCGACTACCTGCAGCCGTCCTATTACCAGTGCCGGCCTGCCTTCTATGGCAAGCCCGCCGCCGTGGCCGGCCTCAGGCGCTACGAGGATCTGCGAGGCCGCGAGATAGGCTATGTGCTCAACTCCGCCTACTTCCCCCCCTTCGATGGCGACACCCAGCTCGACAAGCACGGGGTCCCCACCGAAGACCAGTTGCAGCGCATGGTGGAGCGGGGTCACCTGCCCCTGATGATAGGGACCGACTGCCAGGTGGATTACGCCCTGAGCCAGCGCAACGACGCCGGCCTCGTCAAGGCACCCTTCCAGCCCCCCAACCCGGTGGTGCTCTACCTCGGGATGAGCAAGCACTCACCCCACCACGAGCTAGGCCCCAAGCTGGCGCAGGCGTTGCAAGCCATGGTGGAGAGCGGCGAGATAGCGGCGCTGGCCAAGCCCTACCAGCCTTGACCTTGGGTGGTAACGCGCTGTTATCATGCAGCTTTCCTGCCTGCCCCCCGGCGGGCCTCGCTTCTTGGGGATCCTGTGTATCTCGCTCTCATCCGTCGCCAGCAGCGCTGGCAGCGCCGCTGGCTGCTCCTGCTGTCGCTGCTGACCCTGGCCCTGTTCCTGCTTTCCCTCGCCCTCGGGGAGTTCGTGCTGCTGCCCTGGCAGCCGCTGGGGGATCTGGAGCTGCGTATCTTGCTGGAGCTGCGCCTGCCGCGCGCCCTGCTGGCTCTGCTGGCGGGGGCCTCCCTTGCCTGCGGCGGTGCCGTGCTCCAGGTGATGCTGCACAACCCGGTGGCGGAACCCGGCCTGCTTGGCGTCTCGAGCGGCGCTGGGCTGGCCGCCATGGTGGCGATGGCGGTGGCCAAGGGGCTCGGGCTCTATCTGCCGGGCTGGGGGCTGTCGCTGGCGGCCTTTGGCGGCGCCCTGGTGGTGACCATGCTGCTCATCCGTCTCGCACGCCGGGCACGGCTCGGCCATGGGCGGCTGCTGCTGTTCGGGGTCGCCATCGGCATCCTCACCAATGCGGCCATGACCTGGCTGATGTATTTCGCCGACGACGGCGCCTTGCGGGAATTCATGTTCTGGATGATGGGCAGCCTCGCCTACGGCAGCCAGCAGCTCGCCTGGTGGTGGCTGGTGCTGCCCCTCACCCTCGGCTGGCTCTGCTGGCAGGGGCGGGCACTGCAACAACTGCTGCTGGGAGAGACCCAGGCCCGCCTCATGGGGCTGAACGTGGACAGCATGCGGGTACGCCTGGTGCTGGCGGTCTGCCTGCTCACCGGGGTGGCGGTCTCCCTGTGCGGCGTCATCGGCTTCGTCGGCCTGGTGGTGCCTCACCTGCTGCGCCTGTGCGGCGGCAGCGATCAGCGCTTCCTGCTGCCCGCCTCGGCGCTGGGGGGCGGCGCCCTGCTGCTCGGGGCCGATCTGGTGGCCCGCTCGGCGCTGCACGCCGGTGAGTTGCCCATCGGGGTCATCACTGCCTCGGTGGGTGCCCCGCTCTTTATCTATCTGCTGCTGAGGCAAGATGCCGATGTGTCCCGCTGATCCCGCCCCCTGGCGGCTGGAGGCCCGCGCCCTGGCCATCCCCCATCGCCTCGCCCCCCTGGATCTCGCCTGGTCCGGTGGTCAGCTGGTGGCCCTGCTCGGCCCCAACGGCAGCGGCAAGTCCTCCCTGCTCGGGGCCCTGGCGGGCCTGCTGCCCGCCGATGGCGCCGTCTTGCTGGGAGGAGAGGTCATCACGACCCTGAGCTGGCCCGAGCTTGCAACGCGGCGCGCCATGCTGCCCCAGCGCCAGCCCCAGCTGTTCCACATCCCGGTGTTCCAGGTGCTGAGCCTGGGGCTGGAGGAGGGGGGCCCCGATGCCCAGGCGCAGGCGGTGGCGGATGTGTGCGACGCCCTGGAACTGGCGCCCCTGCTGGCACGGGACTTCAGCCGCTTGTCCGGGGGGGAGCAGCAGCGGGTGCTGATCGCCCGCACCCTGCTGCAACTGTGGCCAAGCCTCAACCCGACCGGGCGGGTGCTGCTGCTGGACGAACCCCTGGCGGGGCTGGATCTGCATCACCAGATGGCGCTGCTGCGGCTGCTCAAGCAGCTGGCCGCGCAGGGATTGCTGGTGGTGGTGGCCATCCACGACATCAATCTGGCCATCGACTGGGCGGATCGCGTGCTCTGCCTGCAACAGGGCCGCGTGGTGGGGGAAGGGGACGTCGGGATCATCGACGAGGCGCTGCTGGAGCGGGTGTTCCAGATCCGCACCGATCGCATCGAGGCGGCCGGCCGCACCTGGTTTATGCCGAGCCTGTGAGGCGGGCTTCCCCCTCATCCCCAGCCCGTCTCCCATTCTTTTGAAACAAGCGGGAGAAGGGAGCCGCTCCGTCGACTACGGATACAGCATTGAAAACCTGCAGAGGCTGAGTGAAGCCAAGGGGGCGAGTGAATCACTGTGGAAATGAAAAGAGCCAGGCATCCGTGATGCCTGGCTCTTTTCATTGGTAGATGGAGCGTTGAGCGGTTGCTCAGGCTTTCTGCTTGTCCAGCCGCACCTGGGCGGCTTCTGCCAGCATGGCCAGCAGGGTTTCGGTGTCACTCCACGACAGACAGGCATCGGTGATGCTCTGGCCGAAGGTGGCGGCACAGCCGTTCTCCACGTCCTGACGCCCTTCCACCAGGAAGCTCTCGGCCATGATGCCAGCGATGCCGGTGCGACCGCGGCGCAGCTGATCGCAGATATCCTGGGCCACCAGCAGTTGGCGGCGGTGATCCTTCATGCTGTTGCCGTGGCTGAAGTCCACCACCAGACGCTCCGGCAGTCCCACTTGGGCCAGAGCCTCGCACGCCTCGTCGATGCTGGCGGTGTCGTAGTTGGGACGGTGGCCGCCGCGCAGGATCACGTGGCCGTAGGGGTTGCCGGCGGTGCGGTAGATGGTCATCTTGCCGTCCTTGTCCGGGGAGTAGAAGATGTGGCTGTGACGGGCGGCGCGCACCGCATCGATGGCGATGCGGGTGTTGCCGTCGGTGCCGTTCTTGAACCCCACCGGGCAGGAGAGGGCGGAGGCCATCTCCCGGTGAACCTGGGACTCGGTGGTGCGCGCGCCGATGGCGCCCCAGGTGATGAGATCGCTGATGTACTGGCCGGTCACCATGTCGAGGAACTCGGTGGCGGTGGGCATGCCGGTCTCGTTGATGTCCACCAGCAGCTTGCGGGCCAGTTTCAGCCCTTCATTGACGTCGAAACTGCCATCCAGGCGCGGATCATTGATGAGCCCCTTCCAGCCGACGATGGTGCGCGGCTTTTCGAAGTAGGTGCGCATCACGATGCACAGGCTCTCTTTGTACTCTTTACGCAGGGTGTTCAGACGCAGGGCGTATTCGTGGGCGGCGGCGGGATCGTGGATGGAGCAGGGGCCGACGATGACCAGCAGGCGCTGATCCTCACCGGACAGAATGGCTTCCACTTGGCGGCGGGCATCCAGCAGGTTCTGGGCGATGGTGTCGGTTAACGGGAAGGCGTGCGCCAGCTCGCTGGGGGTGATCAGGGCCTCCAGGCGACGGGTGCGCAATTCATCGGTGTGAATGGACATACGACTCAATTCTCGAGTGGATAAGGTGGGCGGGATGCCAAAATGCAAGGGAATAAAATAAAGCAAAAGTCACCCGATGGAAACCTTGGGCGGCTCTGATAGGATGTGAACCCAAAAGCCATTTCAAATGAGGTAGTTATCGTGGCAAAGCCAGGCGCGACCGGGATCACCCGCATCATCAACGCAACCGGTTACAGCATGAAAGGTCTCAAATCGGCCTGGATCAACGAGGCCGCCTTCCGCCAGGAGCTGGTGCTCATCCTGCTGCTGATGCCGCTGGCATTCTGGATAGGTGACTCCCTCAACGAGATCCTGCTGCTCGTCTGCATCAGCTGGCTGGTGGTGATCGTCGAGGTACTCAACTCCGCCGTGGAGGCGGTGGTGGATCGCATCGGCTCCGAGCATCACGAACTCTCGGGCCGCGCCAAGGATCTGGGCTCCGCCGCCGTCTTCATCGCCCTGACCTTGAACGCCCTGGTGTGGGGCGCCCTGGTGGGCCGCAACCTGCTGGGCTGGTGGTAGGTTGCGAGAGCAACCTTTCTCCTGACATAAAAAAGCCCGTCATCACGACGGGCTTTTTACTGCGCAGATAAGGGCTTATCAGTGCAGGATCCGGGCACGGATGGTGCCATTGATCTCTTTGAGACGGGCCAGGGCCTTCTCGCTGTGCTCGGTTTCGACGTCGATGACCACGTAACCGATCTCGCTGCTGGTCTGCAGGTACTGACCGGCGATGTTGATCCCCTCGTCGGCGAAGATCTGGTTGATCTGGTTCATCACGCCGGGCTGGTTGCGGTGAATGTGCAGCAGGCGGCTGGAGCCCTTGTGACCGGGCAGGGAGACTTCCGGGAAGTTGACCGCGGAGAGGGTGGAGCCGTTGTCGGAGTATTTGACCAGCTTGTTGGCCACTTCCAGACCGATGTTCTCCTGGGCTTCCTGGGTGGAGCCGCCGATGTGGGGGGTCAGGATCACGTTGTCCAGGCCGCGCAGCGGGGTGAGGAACTCCTCGTCGTTGGACTTGGGCTCCACCGGGAAGACGTCGATGGCGGCGCCGGAGAGGTGGCCGCTCTTGATGACGTCGGCCAGGGCGTCGATGTCCACCACGGTGCCGCGGGAGGCGTTGATGAAGATGGCGCCCGGTTTCATCATGCGCAGTTGCTCTGCACCGATGAGATCCTTGGTGGAGGCGGTTTCCGGTACGTGCAGGCTGATGACGTCAGACATGTTGAGCAGCTCCACCAGGTTCGGCACCTGGATGGCGTTGCCAAGGGAGAGCTTGTTCTCGATGTCGTAGTAGTAGACCTTCATGCCGATCATCTCGGCGATGATGCCAAGCTGGGTGCCGATGTGGCCGTAGCCGATGATACCGAGCTTCTTGCCGCGGGCTTCGACGCTGCGGTTGGCCAGCTTCTCCCAGACGCCGCGATGGCACTTGGCATTCTTCTCGGGAATGCCGCGCAGCAGCAGCAGGATCTCCCCCAGTACCAGTTCGGCCACGGAGCGGGTGTTGGAGAAGGGGGCGTTGAAGACGGGAATGCCGCGCACGTGGGCGGCGTCGAGGGAGACCTGGTTGGTGCCGATGCAGAAGCAGCCGATGGCCACCAGCTTGGTGGCGGCATCCAGCACCTTCTCGGTGATCTGGGTGCGTGAACGCAGGCCCACGAAATGCACGTCACGAATGCGCTCGATCAACTCCTCTTCCGACAGGGACGTCTTCAGATATTCCACATTGGTGTAGCCGGCTGCCCGAAAGGTCTCCACCGTGTTGGGATGGACTCCCTCCAGCAGCAGTACCTTGATCTTATCCTTGTCCAGCGAAAACTTGGCTGTCATGACGTTCCCTCTATTGTTTTGAAAAATGCGTTCAGGCTTGCAGTGTGAAGAAAACCGTAAAGTAGCAAAAACGTTTGGGAGAGGGAATATTTGTGACGAAAGTCAAATTCTTTGAAGTTATCAACGATTGTTGCAGATGTGCTGCTACAACCCATTGAGGAATAACCAGAAACGGCGCCATGAGGCGCCGTTGTCCATTTGGGGCAGTCAGATTGACTGACCCGGGCGGTGCTTGCCCGGAGGGGGAGGTCCGGGGAGCAGGCCTTAGTTGGTGATCACACCCTCGGGGGTGCCGATCAGCACAACGTCGGCGCCACGGTGGGCGAACAGGCCGTTGGTGACCACGCCCACGATGCTGTTGAGGCGGGTTTCCAGAGCCTTGGCATCGGTGATGGCCATGCCTTTGACGTCCAGGATGATGTTGCCGTTGTCGGTCACCACCCCTTCACGCCACACCGGGTTGCCGCCAAGGGCGCGGATCTCGCGGGCCACGTATTCGCGGGCCATGGGGATCACTTCCACCGGCAGGGGGAAGGTGCCCAGCACGTCGACGGTCTTGGTGTTGTCGATGATGCAGATGAACTGGTCGGCCACGGCGGCGACGATCTTCTCGCGGGTCAGGGCGGCGCCGCCCCCCTTGATCATGTCGCGGCTGGCGTTGATCTCGTCGGCACCATCCACGTAGACGGAGAGGGCATCGATGTCGTTGAGGTCAAACACTGGGATGCCGAGACCCTTGAGGCGCTCGGTGGAGGCGATAGAGCTCGACACCGCGCCCTTGATCTGGTCTTTCATGGTCGCCAGTGCGTCGATGAAGTGATTGACGGTAGAGCCGGTGCCCACCCCGACGATGGTGCCGGGTACCACGTATTTGAGCGCAGCCCAACCGGCCGCCTTCTTCATTTCATCTTGAGTCATGATGGATCCTTATGGAAAAAGCGGGCGCATTATATCCAAGCATCCCCCCCAGAGCGACCATGGTGCTCACGTTCCGGCGCAAAAACCCCCAAGATGTAAATCGTTTGCCTGTTTATTGAACCGAAGGGGGCGCCCCCGCCTGATCAGGCAAAGTGCCAGCTGCGGCTGGGGGTGATGATCTGGGGGAGCGGCACGTCCCACTGCTCCCGGGGGACGGCATCCACCTGCTGGCAATCGTGGGCGAGCCCCAGGGGTCTTGGGCCGAGCTGGTGCTCGTGCCAGCAGGCGAGGGTGCGATCGTAGTAGCCGCCCCCCATGCCGAGGCGGTTGCCTGCCTCATCGAAGGCCACCAGCGGGGTGCAGATGATGTCCAGCATGCTGTGGGGCAGCACCTGCTGCACGTCGAGCTCGGGCTCGGCGATGCCGTAGCGGTTGCGGGTCATGGGGGTGGTGGCGGTGTAGCGCAAGAAGAGCAGGTGACCCGGGGTGAAGGGGTGCAGCACCGGCAGGTAGACCTCCTTTTGCCGGGCCCACAGCCAGTGGATGGCGGGCATGGGATCGAGCTCCCCGTCGTTGGCCAGATAGAGGGCGATGCGCCTGGCCGCGAGGATGCCGGGGTGTTCCTGGAAGCGCTCGACCAGCTGTTGGGCCGCCGTCTGCTGCTCGGCCTGGCTCAGGCTTTTTCTGCGCTGGCGAATGAGCTGGCGCAGGTTCTGGCGTTCGGGTTGGGTATCCGGCATGGGGACTCCTGGGCAAAGGTGGGCTGGCGCTACCTTAACAAGGGGCCGACGGGATGAAAAGCCGATGGCGGGGCCGCCAGCCGGGCGGCCCCTGAGGTCGGGTGTCAGGAACGGTGGGGGGCGGGAGCCACTGCGCCCATCTGGTGCTTGAGGAAGACGGCCACGATGGCGGCCAGTGCCAGCGCCATGGGGTAGAAGCTCATGCTCACGACCAGGATCGGCGAGAGGGCGAAGATGGAACCCAGCAGCAGCGCCTGGGCGCCCCAGGGAATCAGCCCCTGTACCACGCAGGAGAAGATGTCCAGCATGGAGGCGGCGCGGCGCGGGGTGACCCCGTGATGGTCCGCCAGATCCCTGGCCACCTTGCTCGCGACTATGATGGCCACGGTGTTGTTGGCGGTGCACAGGTTGGTGAGGCTCACCACGCCGGCGATGCCGAGCTCGGCCGCCTTTTCGTTCTGCTCGCCATCGTGGTGGCGGGTGAAGCGGGCAATCAGGGCGGCGATGCGCTCACTTATCCATGCGAGCCCACCCTGGCGTTCCATCAGGGCACCCAGACCGCCGATGAGCATGGAGAGCAGGAAGATCTCCTGCATGCTGGTAAAGCCCTGATAGATGTCCTTGCTGAACTGGCCGAGGGAGTAGCTGCCAAGCAGCCCCACGCCACCGGCCGCCAGGATGCCGAGCCCCAGTACCATGAAGACGTTCATGCCAGAGAGGGCCAGCACCAGGATCAGCAGATAGGGGGCGACCTTGAGCAAGTCCGCCTCGGCGGTGGGGGCCGGCGCTTCACCGGTGGAGCCCAGCACCAGATAGAGCAGGATCACCAGCACGGCGGCGGGGGCGGCAATCTTGATGTTCTCGCGAAACTTGTCCTTCATCTCGCAGCCCTGGCTGCGGGTGGCGGCGATGGTGGTGTCGGAGATGATGGAGAGGTTGTCCCCGAACATGGCGCCGGAGAGGATGGTCCCCGCCATCAGCATCGGATCGATGCCGGCGGCATGGGCGACGCCGAGCGCCACCGGTGCCACGGCGCCGATGGTGCCCATGGAAGTACCCATGGCGGTGGCAATGAAGGCAGAGATGAGGAAGAGCCCCGGCAGCAGGCACCAGCCCGGAATGAGGGAGAGGCCGAGGGCGACCGTGGCATCCACCCCGCCGGTGGCCTTGGCCACGGTGGCGAAGGCGCCCGCCAGCAAATAGATGAGGCACATGGCCATGATGTTGCTCTCGCCCACCCCCTTGAAGAAGGTCTCGAGGTTCTTGTTGAACCCCTCGCGTCCCATCAGCAGGGCCAGCATGACGGCGGGCAGGGCGGCAACGGGGGCGGGGAGCTGGTAGAAGGCGAACTCGACCCCCTGCAGGGTCAGCCAGGTACCGGTACCGATGAAGAGGGCAAGAAAGACCAGAAGGGGCAGCAGGGCTCTGGCACGGGGTTGGGTCTGGATCATGTGTTCCTCGAAACTTGAACAATGACCTCCTGTCGTTGCCTGTGGCGCCTCCAGGGCGGGCACAGGGCGGGCATCCTGCCACCATGGGGGGCCAACAGTAGTGAGTCGGCCCGCCCGGGTCAAGATAGCCGTCCAGATGGATAGGGCTTTTTGCTTCGTGATTCTGACTTGTCTGGTTATTCCGTTATTTATTCTGTTTTTAATGAATTTATCGTTTAAATGTCGGGGTGGTTTGGCGGGCCAGATCGGGCTTTTCAAAGGGGACGCGGGCTGGTAAAACGGTCTCTTTCCATAATAAAGAGATGAGAGGGTGGAGATGGACAATCCGATCCGTGTGGCCGTGATGGGCTGTAATGGTCGTATGGGCAAGGTGCTGCTGGAGGCTATCGCCAACGCCGAGGGCGTGGTGGTGGGAGCTGCGCTGGAACGACCGGGCTCTGCCGTGATCGGTCTGGATGCGGGTGAACTCAACGGCCTGGGGCGCCTTGGCGTCATCATCAGCGACAGTCTGGAGAAGGTGAAGGACGAATTCGATCTCATCATCGACTTCACCCGCCCCGAGGTGACCCTGGCGAACCTCGCCTTTGCACTGGCGCATGGCAAGCAGATGGTGATCGGCACCACCGGCTTTGACGAGGCGGGCAAGGCGGCCCTGCACGAGGCGGGCAAGCAGATCGGCATCGTCTTCGCCTCCAACTACTCGGTCGGGGTCAACCTGGTGTTCAAGCTGCTGGAGCAGGCGGCCAGGGTGATGGGGGAGTACACCGACATCGAGATCATCGAGGGGCACCACAGACACAAGGTGGATGCTCCGTCCGGCACTGCGCTCTCCATGGGGGAAGTGGTGGCGAAAACCCTGGGCCGGGATCTCAAAGAGTGCGCCGTCTATGGCCGTGAGGGGATCACCGGTGAACGGGATCGCAACACCATCGGCTTTGCCACCATCCGCGCCGGCGATCTGGTGGGGGAGCACACCGTCATGTTCGCCGACATCGGCGAGCGGGTCGAGATCAGCCACAAGGCTTCCAGCCGTCTGACCTTCGCCAACGGTGCAGTGCGGGCGGGCAAGTGGCTCGGCCAGCAAGGGGCCGGTCTCTATGACATGCAGGATGTGCTCGGTCTGAAATAAACCGTCTTCAGGGGGGGGGGGCAGACTCCCGTACTGGTTGCCAAACCCCGGTCCGCCGGGGTTTTTTGTCACTTTTTTGTAGAAATGAGCCTTAATCATCACTTTTTGAGTGAACCTCGCTAAATCCTGCCATTCTTACAAGCCTGCCACCCTCTTGCGACAAAAATGTCATCAAGGGGTAACGGGTTTGGGTCTCAATATTCCCCTGCGGGGGGCATTTCGCCTTGATGTGAAATAGACTAAAAATGCAATCCAAGAAAAACGTTTTCTATTCTTGGCGTTCACTTTTCTGGCTTCAAATGGTGTTTTTGCTGTTGTGTTGTTTATTTTTTAATTTTCTATCTTGCTGTTTATTAAGTGGTAAATTTGGTTTTTTGTACGTTGCATGGCATCGGGCGCCGCTTTGTTGTCTGTGTTTGGCTTTTCTTTTTGAAGAGGGGGTTGCAAAGCGAGTGAGTGCATAGATAATGGGTAATGTTGCTTGTTTATTGAATTTAGATGCATTTCAAACGAGAAAAGACGTTGAAATGAGATCGTTTTTAAGTAGAATGCGCCCAATTTGCCAGAAATCTGCCGGGTTCGAGTCCTGTCAAAGACCGGAACCGAGCCCGCAACACCCAGGTAAATTGCTGAATTTAAAGCTAAATAACTGGAGGTTGTCTTGAATCACACTGCATTGCTAGTGCTGGAAGATGGAACTGTGTTCAAAGGCGTGTCGATAGGCGCCGAGGGATGTTCCGTTGGTGAAGTGGTTTTCAACACGTCGATGACGGGTTATCAGGAAATCCTCACAGATCCCTCCTATTCCCGTCAGATCGTTACCCTCACTTACCCCCATATAGGCAACACCGGCACCAACAGCGAAGATGAAGAGTCCAGTCAGGTCCATGCTCAGGGCCTCATCATCCGGGACCTTCCGATACTGGCCTCCAACTTCCGCAATCAGCAATCCCTCTCCGATTACCTCAAGTCCCACAACATCGTTGGCATCGCCGACATCGACACCCGCAAGCTGACCCGCATCCTGCGTGAAAAAGGCGCCCAGGCTGGTTGCATCCTGGCCGGCAAGCAGCTCGATGAAGCCCATGCCCTCGAACAGGCCCGCGCCTTCCCCGGTTTGAAGGGGATGGACCTGGCCAAGGAAGTGACCGTGAGCGAATCCTACAGCTGGACTGAAGGCAGCTGGCAGCTCGGCAAGGGTCACGTCATCCCGGCGGCCGATGAGCTGAAATACCACGTGGTGGCCTACGACTTCGGCGTGAAGCGCAACATCCTGCGCATGCTGGTGGACCGTGGCTGCCGCCTGACCGTGGTGCCGGCCAAGACCCCGGCCGCCGAGGTACTGGCGATGAACCCGGATGGCATCTTCCTCTCCAACGGCCCCGGCGACCCCGAGCCGTGCGACTACGCCATCGAAGCTATCAAGGCTTTCCTTGATACCAGCACCCCGGTGTTCGGTATCTGCCTGGGCCACCAGTTGCTGGGCCTGGCCTCCGGCGCCAAGACCATCAAGATGAAGTTCGGCCACCACGGTGCCAACCACCCGGTGAAGAGTCTGGACGACAACACCGTGATGATCACCGCCCAGAACCACGGCTTTGCGGTGGACGAGCAGACCCTGCCCGAGTGCCTGCGTGCCACCCACGTCTCCTTGTTCGATGGGTCGCTCCAGGGCATCCATCGCACCGACCGTCCGGCCTTCAGCTTCCAGGGTCACCCCGAAGCGAGCCCGGGCCCGCACGATTGTGCCGGTCTGTTCGACCACTTTATTGAATTGATTAAGCAGTATCGCGCCTAAGAGGATAAAGAGAGCCATGCCAAAACGTAACGACCTACAGAGCATCCTGATCCTCGGCGCCGGCCCCATCGTCATCGGTCAGGCCTGCGAATTCGACTACTCCGGCGCCCAGGCGTGCAAGGCCCTGAAAGAAGAGGGCTACCGCGTCATCCTGGTGAACTCCAACCCGGCCACCATCATGACCGACCCGGAGATGGCCGACGCCACCTACATCGAGCCCATCACCTGGGAAGTGGTGCGCGAGATCATCAAGAAAGAGCGCCCGGACGCCATCCTGCCCACCATGGGTGGTCAGACTGCGCTGAACTGCGCCCTGGCGCTGGAGCAGCATGGCGTGCTCAAGGAGTTCGGTGTCGAGATGATCGGCGCCACCGCCGACGCCATCGACAAGGCCGAGGATCGCTCCCGCTTTGACAAGGCGATGCGCAGCATTGGCCTGGAGTGCCCCCGTGCCGGCATCGCCCACAACATGGAAGAGGCCTGGGGCGTGCAGCAGATGGTCGGCTTCCCCTGCATCATCCGTCCTTCCTTTACCATGGGTGGCTCGGGCGGCGGCATCGCCTACAACACCGAAGAGTTCGTGGAGATCTGCGAGCGCGGTCTGGATCTCTCCCCGACCAAGGAGCTGCTCATCGACGAGTCGCTCATCGGCTGGAAAGAGTACGAGATGGAAGTGGTGCGGGATCGCAACGACAACTGCATCATCGTCTGCGCCATCGAGAACTTCGACCCCATGGGCATCCACACCGGTGACTCCATCACGGTCGCGCCAGCCCAGACGCTGACCGACAAGGAGTACCAGATCATGCGCAACGCCTCCATGGCGGTGCTGCGCGAGATCGGTGTCGAGACCGGTGGCTCCAACGTCCAGTTCGGCATCAACCCCAAAGACGGCCGCATGGTCATCATCGAGATGAACCCGCGGGTGTCGCGCTCCTCTGCGCTGGCCTCCAAGGCGACCGGCTTCCCCATCGCCAAGATCGCCGCCAAGCTCGCCATCGGTTACACCCTGGACGAGCTGATGAACGACATCACCGGCGGTCGTACCCCGGCCTCCTTCGAGCCGGCCATCGACTACGTGGTGACCAAGGTGCCGCGCTTCAACTTCGAGAAGTTCGCCGGCGCCAACGACCGTCTGACCACCCAGATGAAATCCGTGGGTGAAGTGATGGCCATTGGCCGCAACTTCCAGGAGTCCCTGCACAAGGCCCTGCGTGGCCTCGAGACCGGCAAGACCGGCTTCGACCCCATGGTTGACCTGAACACCCCCGATTCCCTGACCCGCATCCGTCACGAGCTGCAGGATGCCGGTGCCGAGCGCATCTTCTACATCGCCGACGCCTTCCGCGCCGGTCTCTCCATGGACGGCGTGTTCAAGCTGACCAAGATTGACCCCTGGTTCCTGGTGCAGATTGAAGAGCTGGTGAAACTGGAAGAGCAGGTGAAAGAGCGCGGCATGGCCGGTCTTGACGCCGACTTCCTGCGCGCCCTCAAGCGAAAGGGCTTTGCCGACGCCCGTCTGGCCAAGATCCTCGGCGTGGCCGAAGGGGAAGTGCGTAAATTGCGTGCCCGTCACAACATCTTCCCGGTCTACAAGCGGGTCGATACCTGCGCGGCCGAGTTCGCCACCAACACCGCCTACATGTACTCCAGCTACGACGAAGAGTGCGAGGCCAACCCCACCAACCGCGACAAGATCATGGTCATCGGTGGCGGCCCGAACCGTATCGGTCAGGGCATCGAGTTCGACTACTGCTGCGTACACGCGGCGCTGGCCCTGCGCGAAGACGGTTACGAGACCATCATGGTCAACTGCAACCCGGAAACCGTCTCCACCGACTACGACACCTCCGACCGTCTCTACTTCGAGCCGGTCACCCTGGAAGACGTGCTGGAAATCGTGCGAGTCGAGCAGCCCAAGGGCGTCATCGTCCAGTACGGCGGCCAGACTCCGCTGAAACTGGCGCGGGCATTGGAAGCCAACGGCGTGCCGGTCATCGGGACCAGCCCGGATGCCATCGACCGCGCGGAAGATCGCGAGCGCTTCCAGTCCGCCGTCGAGCGCCTGGGGCTCAAGCAGCCGGAAAACGGCACCGTCACCGCCCTGGAGCAGGCCGTGCAACTGGCCACGCGCATCACCTACCCGCTGGTGGTTCGCCCCTCCTACGTGCTGGGTGGCCGCGCCATGGAAATCGTCTATGACGAGCAGGACCTGCGCCGCTACTTCGCCGAGGCAGTGAGCGTCTCCAACGAGTCGCCTGTGCTGCTGGACCGCTTCCTGGACGACGCCACCGAGGTGGACGTGGATGCCATCTGCGACGGCGTTGACGTGGTCATCGGCGGCATCATGGAGCACATCGAACAGGCCGGCATTCACTCCGGTGACTCCGCCTGCTCCCTGCCGCCCTACACCCTGTCCAAGGCGATTCAGGACGAGATGCGCGAGCAGGTGCGCAAACTGGCGCTGGAACTTGGCGTAGTCGGTCTGATGAACGTGCAGTTCGCGGTGAAAGACAACGAGATTTACCTCATCGAGGTGAACCCCCGTGCCGCCCGTACCGTGCCCTTCGTCTCCAAGGCCACGGGCGCACCGCTGGCGAAGATCGCCGCCCGCGTCATGGCCGGTCAGAGCCTGAAAGAACAGGGCTTCACCACCGAGATCATCCCGCCCTACTACTCGGTGAAGGAAGTGGTACTGCCGTTCGCCAAGTTCCCGGGTGTGGACCCGCTGCTGGGGCCGGAAATGCGCTCCACTGGCGAAGTCATGGGGGTGGGCAGCAGCTTCGCCGAGGCCTATGCCAAGGCGCAGCTGGGTGCCGGTCACCAGGTACCGAGCGAAGGTCGCGCCCTCTTGTCCGTGCGTCACGGCGACAAGGAGCGGGTGGTGAACCTGGCCGCCAAGCTGCTGGAGCTGGGCTATGACCTCGACGCCACCCACGGCACCGCCGTGACCTTGGGCGAGGCGAGCATCAACCCGCGTCTGGTCAACAAGGTGCACGAGGGGCGTCCGCACATTCTGGATCGCATCAAGAATGGCGAGTACACCTACATCGTCAACACCGCCGAGGGTCGTCAGGCCATCCAGGATTCCAAGCAGCTGCGCCGCGGCGCCCTGCAGCACAAGGTGGCCTACACCACCACGCTGCACGCGGCCTTCGCCACCTGCATGGCCATCAGCGTGGATGCCACCGCCAACGTCAACTCGGTGCAGGAGCTGCACGAGAGGGTGAACAACCGCTAAGAGCACCGGCAGCACGCTGCCCGCTCGATGCACGCAAACCCCGCCAGCGATGGCGGGGTTTTTTTTATTGTCCGCGCCCGGCCACTCCCGGTGGGGGCGCCAGCAAGGAAGATGGGTGAGATGGCGGATAATGCATCATGGGTGGTGATACTCACCCCTTTATTGGAGATTCACTGCATCAATATTGCTGAATTGGCATGATGGGGTGCAATCTTCGCAATCTCTCGCCCCCACGACCTCCCTATACTGGGTGCTCATACAAACAAGGTCGTCTGCGCCGACACACCGAAAGGTGGCGTGCGAGAGGATCAGCGCCCGCAGCCCGATCCGGCTGCCGTGGCCGGCCCCGGTGACCGACGGGGGCCGCAGGAAAACCGGTCGCGGGGTTACCGCCGCGCGACTCGTCAGGGTCGGTGTTACCGCATCAACCCGTTTCCCCTCCTTGCCCCATCCGCCTGTCGGTCCGGTCGTCCGGTGCCTCGCCCATCCGTCAAGGGAATCTGAATATGAGCTTCGATCATCGCAAATACCGCCGTGCCCCCGTGATCAACCTGGCGGATCGCCAGTGGCCCAACCGGGTACTGGAGCGGGCACCGCTGTGGTGCGCCGTGGACCTGCGCGACGGCAACCAGGCGCTGGTCGAGCCCATGACGGTGGCCCAGAAGCTGCAAATGTGGGCGCTGATGACCCACATCGGTTTCAAGCACATCGAGGTGGGCTTCCCGGCGGCCTCCCAGCCCGACTTCGATTTTGTGCGCGAACTCATCGAGCGCAACCTCATCCCCGATGACGTCACCATCCAGGTGCTGGTGCAGGCGCGCGAAGATCTGATCGCCCGCACCTTCGAGGCCCTCAAGGGGGCGAAGCGGGCCATCGTTCACGTCTACAACTCGGTCAACCCGACCCAGCGCAACTACGTGTTCAACTCGGGGCGTGAAGGGGTCAAGGCCATCGCCGTGCAGGGGGCGCGCTGGGTGAGGGAGTATGCGGCCCGCAATCCGGGCACCGAGTGGAGTTTCCAGTATTCCCCGGAGAGTTTCAGCAGTACCGAGGTGGAGTTCGCCGTCGAGGTGTGTGACGCCGTCATCGACGAGTGGCGTGCCGCTGCCCGTCCCATGATCCTGAACCTCCCCGCCACGGTGGAGGTGAGCACCCCCAACGTGTTTGCGGATCAGGTGGAGTGGTTCTGCCGACACCTCAAGGCGCGACCCGAGGTGAGCATCTCCATCCACACCCACAACGACAGAGGCTGCGGGGTGGCCGCCGCCGAGCTGGCGGTGCTGGCGGGGGCGGATCGCATCGAGGGCACCCTGCTCGGCAACGGGGAGCGCACCGGCAACATGGACATCGTCACCATGGCCATGAACCTCTACAGTCAGGGGATTGACCCCGAGCTGGACCTGTCCGACATGGATGCCATCGTCGCCACCGTGGGGGCCTGCACCCAGATTGCCCTGCACCCGCGCCACCCCTATGCCGGCGAGCTGGTCTACACGGCGTTTTCCGGCAGCCACCAGGACGCCATCCGCAAGTCTCTCGCGGCAGAAAAACCGGATCACTACTGGGACGTGGCTTACCTGCCCATCGATCCTGCCGATCTCGGTCGCAGCTACGAGGCGGTGATCCGCATCAACAGCCAGTCCGGCAAGGGAGGGGTGACCTATCTGCTGGAACGTGACCTCGGTCTGCAACTGCCGCGCTGGCTGCAAATCGACTTCAGCCGCCGGGTGCAGGCCGAGGCTGAGGCGAGCAGTAGCGAAATCAGCCCGGAGCAGATCCGCACCCTGTTCGAGCAGCACTATCTTGAGCCGGCCCACGGCTATCGCATCGGGCGCTTCCAGCTCGGTCATGACAGTCAGGAGAGCCTGCGCCTGGAGTTGCAGACCCCCCACGGCACCCTGCAACTGTGCGGTGAAGGGGAGGGAGCCATCACGGCCCTGGTCAACGGCTGGCAGCGTCAGACCGGCATGCACATCGATGTGCTGGATTACTCCGAGCATGCGCTCACCGCCGGCACCGAATCCCGCGCCGCCGCCTATGTGCTGCTGAGCGTCGAGGGCACCCGGATGTGTGGCGTTGCCGTCGGTCGCGACGTGGTCAACGCCTCCCTGCAGGCGGTGATCAACGGCGCCGCCCAGCATCAGGCCCTGCGCCAGAGCGCCTGAGGCGGCACTGCCCGCTTGCCGTGAGGGCGAGCAGGGAAGGGCCGCCCGCCCCGATTCACGGCAGATCGCGCCGTCCCCGTTGCAACAATCCCCTGACCCATATGGTGAGGGGATTGTTTTTTATGGAAAAATCGGCCCACAATATCAGTGATTTGCCACCAGGAATGCCGTCGGGGTTCGCTGGCGATGGCAGCCAACGGCTGCCATTCGGGATAGAAGACATGCGCGCTTGGAGCCCAAAACATGATGAAGACTCCCCTCAGGTTATCCGTTCACCCCGCCCGGTTCTTCTCGCTTCCTCCCTGCCGTCGTTTCGTGCTGGTGAGCCTGCCCTGTCTGCTGCTGCTGACGGGGATCCTGGCCGGGGTCAGCTTTGATCCCCTGGCAGAGCACAACCTCTATACCGTCGGGGCTCTGGCCGAAGCGCTCAACGTGCTGACCTTGCTGTTCATGTTCTGGGTGGTGCAGTGTGCCCAGATCACCTTGAGAACCTATCTCTCCCTCACCGGCGGGCTGACCCTCTGGCTCGTTTCCGGCGTCATCGATCTGATGGATGAGGTCTATTTCCAGCCCTGGTGGCTCTCCACGGTGGAAGACAGCCTGCGCACGATCGGCATGCTGGCCTCGGCCTGGGGTGTGCTGCTGATGGTGCAGCAGATGTATGGCACCCAGATGCGGCTCTCCTCTCTCGCCATGTCAGACGAGCTGACCGGGCTCTCCAATCGCCGGGCGTTTCGCGCCGTGCTGGAGGCGCACGGAGAGGAGGGGACGCCGCTCCTGCTGCTGGATCTCGATCACTTCAAGCTGATCAACGATCGCTATGGCCACGCCATCGGCGACAATGTGCTGCGTGAATTCAGCACCCTGCTGCGCCAGCTCTGCCCATTGGATGGGGTGGTGGCACGCCTTGGGGGAGAGGAGTTTGCCATCTGGCTGCCCGGCATGACGGGCGACAAGGCCCGTGCGCTGGCGGAGCAGATAAGGTGCGCGACCGAAGAGCTGGTCTCAGGTGACGGGGTAAGATTCACCGTGAGCCTTGCCCTGGGTATCAGCCAGAGCGGGGAGGGGGTGGATGCTCTGCTCCAGCGCATCGATCTCGCCCTCTATCAGGCCAAGTACCTGGGACGCAACCGGGTGGAGCTGGCGTGATGACGCCAGGGAATGCCGCAGCCAGCGGGCCAGCAGGTTCATCCGCCTTCATCTTGTCAGACTTGTTCCCTACAATGTCCGCCTCCATGCATTCGAGCCCTCTCATTCGCGATGAGGGGCAGGTCCCGCTCTTCAGGAAGCCTTCATGATCCCCTCTCACTCCTTGTTTGATGCCCATTGGCGCTGGCTGTCACTGCTTTCCCTTGCCCTGCTGTCGGGTTGTGCCAGCGAGCCTCCCGCCCCGACCAGCCCGGCGACGCCGGCGGGGCGCCCCATTCCCAAGGCGATGCAGCCGCAAAAACCGGCCGACATGAAGAGCCGCATCGTGCGCTTCCTGCCGCGCAACGTGGTGGACAAGCCGGGCTGGGCCAATGACGTGGTGACGGCGCTCACCACCCAGGGGCTGACGGTGAGCGATCACAACGTCTGCAGCGTGCTGGCGGTGGCGGAGCAGGAGGCGACCTATCAGGCGGACCCCGTGGTGCCCAACCTCAACAAGATTGCCTGGAAGGAGATCAATGCCCGGGCCGGCAAGCTGCTGATCCCCGAGTTCATGGTGCGCACGGCCCTCTCCATCCAATCCCCCACTGGCAAGAGCTATGCCGAGCGCATCGACAAGCTTCGCACCGAGCGGGAGATGAGCGAGATCTTCGAAGACATGATAGGCAGCGTCCCCATGGGCAAGCAGCTCTTTGGCAACCTCAACCCGGTGCGCACCGGCGGCCCCATGCAGGTGAGCGTCGCCTTTGCCGAAGCCAACGCCCGTGGCTACCCCTATCCCGTGAAGGAGTCCATTCGCCACGAGGTGTTCACTCGTCGGGGCGGCATCTGGTTTGGCACCAAACACATCTTCGGCTATCCCGCCGACTACCCGGATACCCTCTATCGCTTCGCCGACTTCAATGCGGGCTGGTACGCGAGCCGCAATGCGGCCTTCCAGGCGGCGGTAAGCCGGGTGAGTGGCAAGCCCCTGGCCCTGGACGGGGATCTCATCCGCTACGACTCGGATTTGCCCGGCAAGACCGAACTCGCGGTCCACAGCGTCGCCAGCCGCGTCAACATGAGCAAGCAGGCCATTCACCAGAGCCTGAAGCTGGGGGACAGCAGCGACTTTGCCAAAAGCGATCTCTACCACAGGGTCTTCGCCCTGGCCGACAAACAGGCCGGGACACGGCAACCTCGCGCCATCCTGCCCGGCATCCAGCTAAAGAGCCCCAAGATCACCCGCAACCTCACCACCGCCTGGTTTGCCAAGCGGGTGGATGACAGGGAGCAGGCCTGCGTCAGGAAGATGGCGAGCATTCGCTGACAGCCAGAGACAACCAGGGCGGCCAATGGGCCGCCATATATTTCATCATTTATCTAAAACACTAAGGATATTAACGCCAAACAGGGACAGTCTTTGCATCAAACAAGTTCACTTTACACTTAAACTTCCCTTTTATACGCTCAATATGTTTTCTATCGTCCTCAGAGTAGACGCCGATGTAAATACTTAATAATCTGTCAGGCATTTTTCTACCTGGCTTTGCTGCGATATTTATTGCATTTATGATATGTTCATCATATTCGCCAAAGTTAAATCCAAAGGTTATCAATGAACCTTCAATAGCACACAATGCATCATAGCAATAAGTTAGATATCGATTGTGAAGGATGTGACTTAACTTTTCGTCGCCATTTCCTGATGCAACAAAGATGGGGTATTGTGAATTGTGAATTCGTTCTTTTATATTTTCAAGAATGTATTTTTTAGGTGTATATTGTTCTTTGGTTATGTGAATCCCCTGGTCAAATATTAGAAGAGAACCATGAAGGTAATGGATATTTTGTTTATCTCTATGCAATCCCCATCGCAGTTCAGAAAACTCAGGCTCATCAGCTGAGCTATCTTCGATATCTCTACCGAAACCATCTATATGGTGAATCGTACCTTTTCGCAATAATACCCAATATAACAATATATCATAGTTCGTGCTGAATATATTGCCATTGCTAGATATGAATGGAGATAGAAATCTAGCACACTTATTGATTTCATCGTCAGAAAGTTTAAATACATGCTCAGGATGTAATGCTTCAACAGCATCAATTAGGCTCTCTTTTAGTTGTTGACTGGTCTGTAATATGTCACTTTCTAAGTTTTTGTCACAACCAAAAACACGGGCTAGATCAATGAAATTATCTAGTTGTTGCATGACAAGTTCGAAGTTCTTGGTTTTGACTATGTCAAACAGAGACTTGATCTTTAAGTTATCTTGAGAACTTATAAAATTATGTAGTGCATTATATGAAAAAATATCCGGGTTGTAGGCCATACTAAATCCATTACCCAGAAGTAAGTGGATTTGCCGTTGCTTGGCTTTCAGCTCGCTTGTTATTTGCTGATACGTTTTTAGGTTCTGGCTCATACAATTCTCCACCTGTGCTCTATAGTATTTAAAAATTATTTGGTATCAGGGTTGAATTTTTTGATACAACGCAATTAGGGTGTGTAATACGCATAAAATAATTTTCCCCATTTGACAATTACATGTGTTCGACTTGAGTGTTGGGGGCTGTGAGAGCTGCTTGTTGCCCCATGCATTCTTAACTTAATCAGGTTACTACTACGGCGTTTTGAACAGGATTGTGAGCAACAATAGTGGCAGTAGAAATCAACGCTGAGCTAGCAGCGGGTCTATAAGCATAGTGATATGCCTTTACAGACCCTGGTCAGGGATGCGTCTAGATGGGAATGATGCTGCGACACTTGGGATAGCTTGTGCACCCCCAGAAGCTATTGCCCTTGGTGTCCCCCCGCTTGCTGATACGCAATACCATGGTGGTACCGCATTTGGGGCAAGCTGGGGCTGGCCCAGCATTTACCACCGCAGCTTCGCTCTCGTCACTGCTGCTGGCGACCCTTTCCAGCGTGATGCGTACCTCTTCACTGACTCTGATGATCCGCTGCGCTTCGGCATAGGCATCGCGGTAGAGCTCTCCGTCGTCCGAGCGCAGAATCAAGACGCCCATCTCGTTGTTGTTCACCTGGCTGAATTCGTAGAGGTTCAGGCTGGTGACAATGCACATCTCCTCATTGAGGTAGCACTTGGCATGGAGATTTTTGCAAAAGCTGGTGCGGATATAGGTGAGCTCCTTGAGCCAGCTGATCTCTTCCGGTTGGAGTTCGCTCTTGCCATAGACGATCCGCACATCGATCTTGAGCCGGTTCTTGTCGGTCAGCAGCTCCTTGATCCTGTCATTGAGTTTGAGAAAGGGGCTGATCAGGATTAACCGCTCCTTGGCATCCTTTATCAGCTCTTCGAGGAAATAGTTGGTTGCGCTGGTATTCAGAAATTTGGCCATAACAAGCTCCCTGTCCCTGGAAATGTCATGTGTTCTCTGCTCAACAGTAGGTAGTCAGCCTGACCACAATCCCCGGCGTGGTTCTGCTTCACGTCTTCACCCACCGTCCGTATCCCCATGCTAGGAGATACAGGTGGGACCTCATAGCGGCAATGGAGTCAAATGTGCGTTCAGTCAGAGATTTGGTGATGGGGACGGTTCATGTCGCCTTGCTGCGCTAGAAACTCATCGCCAGTCCGATGGAGTAGCCGCTGGTACTGTTGCTGAACATATAGCGGGCCACCAGCCGGGTGCGGGTGATGAAGATGTCGTACTTGCTGCTGTCGAGTTCGAGGCCAAGTCCCAGGGAGTTGAGGCTGTTGAAACCGAGCAGCCCCCGTTGCTGCCCCAGGTATTCGGTTCTGGCTCCTTCCAGCACGTAGCGAAGGGGCCTGTCCAGCAGGGTCCAGTCCCAGAGGGGAGCGCGGCGGCGCAGGTAAAGCCCGAGGTTTTCCGCATCGGCCTGACCGGTGACGCTCTCGGCGGTGCCGGTGAAGCTTTGCAGATGCTGGTAGGAGTAGCGCAGCTCGGCATCGATGTCCTGGGCGGCGGAGAAGAGTTCATAGTCCAGCATCAATGAGCCGCCGAGGCCATAGACATTGAGGTTGCCGCCATCGAGGAAGTCGAGGCTTCTGCCTGTCCTGTATTCGATCAGGGCGGCACCGATACGCAGATCGCTCGCCACCGTGCCCAGGGTGACATTGGCGATGGGGCGCAGCACCAGGTTGCCGCCAAAGCGGTCACGGTGCAGGCTGAAGTCCCAGCCAATGCCGCCGGTGGCGCTAAGGCTGTTCCATTTGGTGGGGATGGTGCGGGTCTCGTTGCCATCGGTGAACACGAACTGGGGATCGTAGCGGCTGTAGCCCAGGGTGCCCTCCAGATAGAGGGGAACATCCTCGCTCAGGGTGGCGCCACCCCCGAGCTGGGTGATGGTGAGGGCAGAGGTGTCGTTGGTGCCGCTGCCGATATCCAGGTTGCTGGCGGTGATATCCGGCACCACAGCGTAGCTCATCAGGGAGACGACGGCGTTGGCGCGCTGTTGAACCAGGCTTTCGTCGCTGGCACGGGCCTTTGTCACAAGACCGGCAGAGACGCCGGCAATAACCGCCAGCAAGGAAAGTGTGTGAGAAGAGAGCGGTCTTGCCATACCTGGCTCCATGAGTACCCCGTCCATTGGGGCATGTTCACACTGTAACGGGTTTCATCTGGCTTGGCAGCCTGGCAAGGGCAGGCCCGTCCTGTTTTGGGGGCGTGCGCATTGGCCTGATGGGCCAAGCTGCCCTCGCTTTGGCGGGGGCAGGGGGGGGCGAGAAGGGTGAGCCGCTGGGCAGAAATCACAGACATTAATTTATTGTTCAGTTCCCCGGGTGTATAAGAGGCCTCCCATACGAACATTGGGGTGGTAGCAGGGATGGATTACCAGACGGGGCCTTCGGGTCATCATGACGAATGCGCATTACGTTGATGGGAGTCACACCAGATGCAGGACATGCTGCTTGCCATATGGCATCAGGATTTTGATCAGCTTATACAAATGCAGGCAATCGGTCTGCTCGTCACCTGTCTGGTGGTGATCCTCTTCCTTGAATCGAGCTTCGTCTTTCTGCCCCTGCCCGGTGACAGCCTGGTGCTGCTGGCGGGCGGTCTGGTGGGCATGGGGGTGCTGGGACCCGAGGTGACCTTGCTCTATCTGCCGCTCGCGGCCGGGATAGGGAGCGTGCTCGCCTACTGGCAGGGGCAGGCACTGCATGGCACCCGTTTCATGGGCCATGTGGAGCGAATGATCCCGGAAGGGAGCCTGCCCAGGGCCTCCCGACTGCT
This sequence comes from Aeromonas sp. R10-1, assembly GCF_040908465.1. Classification (NCBI taxonomy): domain Bacteria; kingdom Pseudomonadati; phylum Pseudomonadota; class Gammaproteobacteria; order Aeromonadales; family Aeromonadaceae; genus Aeromonas; species Aeromonas sp. R10-1. Next base: position 24,782 of record NZ_JBFODT010000028.1, on the reverse strand, counting down.
GGATCGTTACGGCTTCTGGGCCATGTTCGTGTCCCGTTTCATCCCCTTCGTGAGAGTGTTGACCCCCATGTTAATGGGAGTCTCCCGCCTGCACCTGCTGCGGGTGGCCGTGGCGAGTTTTGCCAGCGCCTTCCTCTGGTCCCTGGTGCTGAGCATGGCCGGCAAGATGGTGATGGCGACCCCGGTCTTTGCCCATCATCAGGAGCTGCTGACCAAGTGCCTGCTTGTCACCTCTTTCGGGTTGTTCGTCATCGCGGTGGCGGCCATCGGCATGCGGCTGCTCAAGCGTCCGAGCAAGCGGGTGCGCTGATCTCACTGCCCGGGCTGCGCCTGCTGCCGCGTCTGGAGAGCGCAGCCCCCGGAAAAATACAGGCCATTTGAGGCGGCATTCCTGTCGCCTATCTGTTACACTTCGCGCCCGCCATTTTCCGGCTCATCTTCTGATCTGATGTCAGACCCAGCCGTCCTTGGCTCCACGCCTCGCCGATGCCAGGCCACACGCCGGCCCAGGCCACCCACGCCAACTACAGCTCCGCTGGAACACAGGAACCCAACATGAGATTTGAATCGTTCGATTTTGCCCCCGAGATTTTGCGCGCCATCTCAGATTGCGGTTATCAGGAGATGACCCCTGTGCAGAGCCAGGCCATCCCGGCCATTCGCCGTGGCCGCGATGTGCTGGCCAGTGCCCAGACCGGTACCGGCAAGACCGCCGCCTTTGCGTTGCCCATCCTGCAACGCCTGGTAGACAACCCGGCGCCGGTGCAGCCTTCCAATGCCCGCGTGCTGATCCTGACCCCGACCCGCGAGCTGGCGGCCCAGGTGGCGAGCAATATCAACGATTTCGCCAAGTATCTTGATATCACTACCCTCACCATCGTGGGTGGCGGCAAACAGGATGTGCAGGCCAAGAAGCTCAAAGCGGGCGCACACATCATAGTGGCCACCCCTGGCCGTCTGCTCGAGCACCTCACCGCCTGCAACCTGAGCCTCTCCGGGGTCGAGACTCTGGTGCTGGACGAGGCGGATCGCATCCTCGACATGGGCTTTAGCGCCGATGTGCAGCAGATCCTGCAGGCGGTCAACAAGACCCGCCAGAACCTGCTCTTCTCCGCCACCTTCTCCGAGGCGGTGAAAAAGCTGGCCAACCTCATGCTGGACAAACCCCAGGTGGTGGCCGTCGACAAGCAGAACTCCACCGCCGACACCGTGAGCCACACCGTTTATCCGGTGGAACAGAAGCGCAAGCGCGAGCTGCTCTCCGAGCTTATCGGCAAGCAGAACTGGCAGCAGGTGCTGGTGTTTGCCAGCACCCGCGAGAGCTGCGATGAACTGGTGGAGGAGCTCAACCTCGACGGCATCAAGTCTGCCGTGGTGCACGGTGACAAGGCCCAGGGGAGCCGTCGCCGCGCCTTGCGTGAATTCACCGAAGGCAAGCTGCGGGTGCTGGTGGCCACCGAGGTGGCCGCCCGCGGCCTGGACATTCCGAGCCTGGAATACGTGGTCAACTATGATCTGCCGTTCCTCGCGGAAGATTACGTGCACCGTATCGGCCGAACCGGTCGCGCTGGCAAGAGCGGCATGGCCATCTCCTTCGTCAGTCGCGAGGAGGAGCGCACCCTGCTGGAGATCGAGGCCCTCATCGGCCAGAAGATCCGCCGCATCATGGTGCCGGGTTACGAGGTGAGCAGCCGTGACGACCTCATCAAGCAGTTGCAGGAGCGCCGCCGCTTCGGCAAGCGCCCGCAGCGTGAAGACAATGCCGCCGCCCAGGCCATGGCCGAGGCGAAACTGCAAGGTCAGCGCCTCAAGCGTCTGGCAGCGGCCAAGAAGCCCCGTCAGCCGAAATAAGGCAACGTCGCCCCCTCCCGGTCGGGGAGGGGCGTTTACTCTCCAAAGGCGCCACTGGCGCCTTTGTGCTGTCGATGACGCGGCCCCTGGCCGCCCCGTTTCAGAGGATCCGAGATGACCCTTCCTGCTTACAATCAGGCCCTGCTCGAGATGGCCCGCCAGAGCCTGGCGGAGCTGGAGCGCACCGCCGCCCAGAAGACGGGCAAACGCACCCCCGCCCAGGAGAGCCACTTTCTCTGTACCTGGATGGCGGATTCTCTCAAGGAGAAACGCTTCTCCCGGTTGGTGATGGAGGATCTCAAGACCTGGGTGCAACTGGGGCGGACGCTGGGGGCGGGGGCCGATCTCAAGGGGCTGCTTGAGCGGGTGCAGCGCCAGTATGAGCGTGCCATGCATGAGCCGGTACAGCTGGGGGCGCGCCTGGCCGATCTGCTCTTGGCGCTGGAGGGGGCGGGCTGGCTGGTGTTCACCGACAGCGAACTGCACACCCGGCAGCGGCTGCTGAGCCAGGGGCAATCCAGCCTGGTCATCTCGGCCAGCGAGTATCAGGGCCATATCGAGGGGGGTGAGCTGGTCAAGCCCCTCACCCTCTATGTGCGCGGGGACGAGCAGGTACTGGCCGAGGCGGCATTTGCCCGGGGCCTGCTGCTGAGCCAGGGCAACAAGAAAACCACCCTGGTCAAGCACCACAAGGCCTATCGGCTGATGCCGGGCAACGCGCAGCCGGCCCTGGCGCTGCTGGCCTCCTGACCCCGCCTTCTCATCCCGTCACCCGGCCCTGCGCCGGGTTTTTTTATGGCAAATACGCCACACGGGGTTGCCTGCACGCCCGGGGCCGGGCGGGCAATCTTTGTCGCAGCCAAGAGGCTCCCCCTCTGATGGGGGGCGTCCCCCATATGGAGGGATGGTGGGGTGGTGCTTCTGCTCTAGGGTGGATGGGCCCCAAAGAGGGCCTTACAGGAAGCAGACCGCCTGACAAGGCGACACTCAATGAATGAGGAAACATGATGAAAGCGACTCCAATTGCCCTGTTGCTGGCCGGCGTGCTGGCGTCCCCGCTCTGCGCCGCCGGACTCGATGCCCGGCTCACCCTGGTGGAGGGCAGCACAGACGATGTGCGCGTCAACCTGACCTTGACCAACACCGGGGAGAAGCCGGTTCGTCTGCTCAAATGGCAACTGCCGGGCAGCGAGGATGCTCCCCTGTTCCAGGTGGAGCGTGACGGCCAGCCGGTGGATTACGAAGGGGCCCTGATCAAGCGGGCCGCCCCGAGTGACAAGGACTACCAACTGCTCAAGGCGGGCCAGAGCCTGACAGTGCAGGCGGAGGTCTCCGGTCTCTACGACATGAGCGCCCAGGGCCAGTACAGCATCCGTTACCTGCTGCCGACCGTGGCGCAGGAGGGGAAAGCGGCCAAGGCCAAACAGGCCCAGGCGAGCGAGTCCAATGCCGTGACCCTCTGGGTGGACGGGGTGAGCGACGATCGGGTGCTGGCCAAGGCTGCGGTGGCCGAGCCCCAGGCGGTGAGCGCCTCGGTCAGCTTCAGCGGCCGTTGCACCAACACCCAGAAGAGCGACATCCTGGCGGCGCTCGATGCCGCGAGTGGCATCGCCAACAACTCCAGCAGCTACCTCGCGGTGGACAAGCCGAATGGGCAGCGCTACCGCAGCTGGTTTGGCGCCTATGACGCCACCCGCTGGAACCAGGCCGAGACCAACTTCAGCAAGATCAAGGATGCCATCGACAACAAGCCGCTCACCTTCGACTGCGGTTGCAAGCAGAGTTACTTTGCCTATGTCTATCCGGACCAGCCCTACAAGGTCTATCTGTGCAAGAGCTTCTGGACAGCGCCGGTCACCGGGACCGATTCCCGCGCCGGCACCATTGTCCACGAGCTGAGCCACTTCAACGTGGTGGCGGGCACCGACGATCTGGGATACGGTCAGGCCAATGCGCGCAATCTGGCGAGCACGGATCCCCAGAAGGCCCTGAACAATGCCGACAACCATGAATATTTCGCCGAGAATACCCCGAGCGAAAATTGAGTTGCAAACAGGGGCCGGATGGCCCCTTTTTTGACGGAGGCACCATGATGACACTCTTGCTCACCACCCTGGCACTGGCGCCCTTGCAGTGCGAGCTGTCGGTCAGCGCAGAGAGCGGGGTGAACGAACCCCTGCCCCTGGTGATGACCCTGACCAACCGGGGGGAGACGCCCCTCGAGGTATTGACCTGGTTCACCCCCTTCGAGGGGTGGTTTGCCGATGCCATCGACCTGACCCGCGATGGGCAGCCGCTGGACTATCGAGGGCCGCTTGCCAAGCGAGGTACCCCCGGGGACGGCGACTTCCTGCACCTGGGGGCGGGGGAGCAGAGCCAGGCCGATGCGGACCTGGCGCAGGCCTACGATCTGTCCCAACCGGGCCGCTACCGGCTCAGCTATCGTGCCCAGCCCCTGACGCTGACCAAGGGCGTGGCGCCCAGCTGCCCCGCCATCGACTTTACCCGGGTGGCCCCCTAGGCGATCTGCAGCTTGCCCTTGGTATCCAGCAGCCCGACGGCGCGGGGGCCACCGCCAGAGCGGGTGACGATTGGCTTTCCCGCCAGCAGCTGTGCACCAGCGTGATCACATGGTCATCCATGGGTATCGTCTTTATCCGGATGGCACAGGCAGAGCAGGATCCGGCGTTTGCGACCTCGCTGGTGTCGGTGGGCAAGGGGGAGTGGCTGGTGGTGCGGTTGTAGGGGAAAGGCATGGAAAACAAGACCATGGAACCAAAAGCAGTTGTGGAGGCCTACTGGCAGGCCATGCAAAGCAACGATTTCGTCAAGACCCCCAGGTGGCTGAGCGATGACTTCCTCTGTGACTGGCCAACGTCGGGGGAGCGGCGCGCGGGGCGGGTCAACTTCGTCGAGATCCATCGGCGCTACCCGGCGGCCGGGCCCTGGAATATCGACATCGTCCGCCTGCCGGAGCAGGGCGGGAGGTGGTGACCGAAGTGGTGATCACTGACGGTGACGTCAAGGCGCGCGCCATCGCGCCTTTACCTTCCACGTGGTGCGTGGCAATCCCATTTGCCATCAGACCGAATTTTGGCCCGATTGATACGTTGTGTCGTGATTGGGCCACTGCCATCCCGCGGGAGCTGCAACCCGCCTGATATGGTTTCCGCTGACGGAGCGCCGCCAGCGGGGCAACTCCTCGGCCAGCCCGGCCATTATTTATTCGTTATCCATTATTTCGCTAAATATCCCCGTATTTCATGGTTGGGTCATGCCATGAGCCACGTTATGTTTCATCCATACCGCCAGCAAGCACTATGAAGGTTATCTCTGCCGATAATTAATTTAAATTAAACATGATAACCGGCTGGTTTTATTTTGTGGTGGTTGGCAAGCGCTCTGGATGTTCATAAATATAACGAGGTGAATAATGAAAAAACGGCACTCCCTGTTTTTAATGGCGGCACTTCCGCTGGCACTGATGACATCGGTACAGGCACAGTCAAGCCTGGCCGAGATCCAGCGGGCCGGAGTGATCAAGATCGGCACCGAAGGGACCTATCCTCCCTTCACCTACCACGACAAGAGCGGCAAGCTGGTGGGCTTTGACGTGGAGATAGGCGAGCTGATTGCAAGCGGTCTGGGCGTGAAGCCGCAGTTCGTCGAGGGCAAGTGGGACGGGCTCATCGCCGGGGTGGGCGCCAAGCGCTACGACCTGGTGCTCAACGAAGTGGCCATCACCCCTGAGCGGCTGAAAAAATATGATTTTTCAGACCCCTACATCACCTCCAAGGCGGTGATCGTGGTGCACAGCGACAACCAAAGCATCAAGAGTTTTGCCGATCTGAAGGGCAAGAAATCCTCCCAGTCCCTGACCAGCAACTTCGCCCAGCTGGCGAAATCATCGGGCGCCGAGGTGGTAGCCACCGAGGGATTCAACCAGTCACTCGAACTGGTGCTGACCGGGCGGGTGGATGCCACCATCAACGACAGCCTCTCCTTCCTCGACTTCAAGAAACAGAAGCCGGACGCCAAATTGAAGGTGGCGGCCAGCGAGGCCAAGGGGGATCAATCAGCCGCCCTGCTCGCCAAGGGGCAACCCGAGTTGCTGGCTGCCATCAATCAGGCGCTGCGCAATGCCAAGCAGGATGGCGAATATCAGAAAATATCGCAGAAATATTTCGGCACCGACGTCTCGCAATAATATCGTGGCAACATAATAACAACTGAGGATATTAACGTGCCCGCCTGGTTGCAGTTAATGATCGACTCTTTTTGGCCCCTGCTCAGTGCGGGGCTTATTTTTACCGTGCCACTCACTCTGATTACCTTCGTGCTGGGAATCGTGCTCGGCTTGTCGGTGGCGCTGGCCAGATTATATGGTCCGGCTCCGCTGGTGATACTGGTCCGCTTCTATGTCTGGCTTATTCGGGGCACGCCCCTGCTGGTGCAGCTGTTTCTGATCTTTTACGGTCTGCCGAGCGCCGGCATCGTGCTGGACGCCTTCACCGCCGCCGTCATCGGTTTCACCCTCAACATCGGTGCCTACAGCTCGGAGATCATTCGTGCCACCCTGGCGGCCATCCCCAAGGGGCAGTGGGAGGCAGCCTACTCCATCGGCATGAACTGGCCCCAGGTCATGTGGCGGGTGATCCTGCCGCAGGCGGCGCGCATCGCGGTGCCACCGCTCTCTAACACCTTCATCTCCCTGGTCAAAGACACGTCGCTGGCGGCGGCGGTGACCGTGCCCGAGCTGTTTCAGGCGGCCCAGCGCCTCGCCTCCGTCACCTATGAGCCGCTCATTCTCTATATCGAGACGGCCCTCATCTACCTGATGTTCAGCTCGGTGCTCTCCACCCTGCAAGACAGGCTGGAGCTGCGACTGGCTCACAAAGAGACCCGGGAGGTCGCCCTATGATCCGCTTGAGTGGCATCGAGAAACAGTTTGCGGGGCAGCGCGTGTTGAAAGGGGTGGGGCTGGCGATGGCCGCGGGCAGCGTCACCGCCCTGATCGGTCCCTCCGGCAGCGGCAAGAGTACCTTGCTGCGCTGCGTGAACCTGCTGGAGCGACCCGATGCAGGCCAGCTGGTGCTGGGGGGCAGCGAGCTCGACTTTACCCGGCATCTGTCACGGCAAAGCGTGCTGGCCCTGCGCCAGCAGACCGGCATGGTGTTCCAGAATTTCCAGCTGTTCCCGCACATGACGGTACTGGAGAACGTGATGGAAGGGTTGGTGACCGTGTTGAAGTGGCCCAGGGAGAGGGCAGTGGCGCGCGCCCTGCAACTGCTCGACAAGGTGGGGCTCAGGCACAAGGCCGAGGCGGTGCCTGCCACCCTCTCCGGCGGTCAGCAGCAGCGGGTCGCCATTGCCCGGGCGCTGGCGCCATCTCCCAAGGTGCTGCTCTGTGACGAGCCTACCTCGGCGCTGGATCCCGAGCTTGCCCAGGAGGTGGTGACCGTGCTGCGCCAGCTGGCCAGTGAGGGGACCACCATGCTGATCGCCACCCATGACTTGCGCCTTGCAGCCCAGATTGCGCAGCAGGTGATCTTCCTGGAGGCCGGGGAGGTGGTGGAGGCGGGCAGTGCGCGCCAGATGTTCACCACCCCCAAGCGGGCACGTACCTTCGAATACATCTCCACCCTTACCGAACGGCTGCCGGAGAGCTGGAGTATCTAGCCGGTTCTGGCGGATTGAGAGCGAGATAAAAAACAGCCCCGCACGAGCGGGGCTGTTTGCATGACAGCGTGGTTGCGACGGCAGATCACACGGCTAGGTAGTCCATGATCCCTTCGGCCGCCTTGCGACCCTCATAGATGGCGGTCACCACCAGATCCGAGCCGCGCACCGCGTCACCACCGGCGAACACCTTGGGGTTGCTGGTCTGGAAGGCGTACTCGGCCTTCTCGGGCGCCTTGATGCGATCCCGGCCGTCGAGCTCGACGCCGTGCTCTGCCATCCAGGGTTGGGGGTTGGGCTGGAAGCCGAACGCCATGACCACCGCATCGGCGGGCAGCACCTGCTCGGAGCCTTCAATGACTACCGGATTGCGGCGGCCATTGGCATCGGGGGCGCCGAGCTCTGTGCTCACCACCTTGATGCCGCAGGTGCGGCCGTGAGCGTCCAGTTCGACCCCGACAGGTTGCAGGTTGAACATGAATTCCACCCCTTCCTCCTGGGCGTTTTTCACCTCCCGCTTGGAGCCCGGCATGTTCTCGGCATCCCGGCGGTAGGCGCAGATCACCCGATCGGCCCCCTGGCGGATGGCGGTGCGCACGCAGTCCATGGCGGTGTCGCCGCCCCCCAGCACCACTACCTGCTTGCCGGCGAAGTCGATGTAATCGGCTTGCGCCTTCTCAAAGCCCAGCAAGCGATTGGCGTTGGAGATGAGGTAGGGCAGGGCGTCATAGACCCCCGGCGCCTCTTCGTTGGCAAAGCCGCCCTTCATGTACTTGTAGGTGCCGACCCCGAGGAAGACCGCATCGAACTCGCCGAGCAGGTCGGCGAAGGTGACGTCACGGCCCACTTCGGTCTCGAGGCGAAACTCCACCCCCATCCCCTCGAAGATCTCGCGGCGGCGCTGCATCACCTCTTTCTCCAGCTTGAAGGAGGGGATACCGAAGGTGAGCAGGCCGCCGATCTCCGGGTACTTGTCGAACACCACAGGGGTGACGCCATTGCGTGCCAGCACGTCGGCACAGGCAAGGCCAGCTGGGCCCGCGCCAATGACGGCGACCCGCTTGCCTGTCTTGACCACCTTGGAGAGATCCGGGCGCCAGCCCATCTCGAACGCCTTGTCGGTGATGTATTTTTCTATGTTGCCGATGGTCACGGCGCCGAATCTGTCGTTGAGGGTGCAAGCACCCTCACACAGTCTGTCTTGCGGGCAAACGCGGCCACATACCTCCGGCAGGCTGTTGGTCTGGTGGGAGAGCTCCACCGCCTCCAGAATGCGTCCCTCGTTGGCCAGCTTCAGCCAGTTGGGGATGTAGTTGTGTACCGGGCACTTCCACTCGCAATAGGGGTTGCCGCAGTCGAGGCAGCGATCCGCCTGCATGCCGACCTGGGCCTGGTTGAAGGGCTCGTAGATCTCCACGAACTGGATCTTGCGGATCTTGAGCGGTTTCTTGGGCGGGTCGACCCGCTGGACATCGATAAACTGGAATACGTTCTGGCTCATAGGGTTCCCTCCTTATTGCGCCTGGATTCTGAGTTCTGCACTGGAACGGCTGGTGTGGCCAAGCAGCGATTTGACGTCACTGGACTTGGGTTTGATCAGCCTGAACTTGGGCACATAGGAGTCGAAGTTGGCCAGGATCTCCTCGGCACGCGAGCTGCCTGTCTCGTTGAGGTGCGCCGTGATGATACCGCGCAGGTGCTCCTGGTGGATGGCCAGATCCGCCACCTCCAGCAGTTCGACCAGCTCGGGGTTGGTGCGCTTGGCAAAGTTGCCGCACTCGTCGAGCACGTAGGCGAAACCGCCTGTCATGCCCGCCGCGAAGTTGACACCGGTCTTGCCGAGCACGGTGACGATGCCGCCTGTCATGTATTCACAGCCGTTGTCGCCAATCCCCTCGACCACCGCCAGCGCCCCTGAGTTGCGCACCGCGAACCGCTCGCCCGCGGTCCCTGCGGCATAGAGCTTGCCGCCGGTGGCGCCATAGAGGCAGGTGTTGCCGATGATGGCCGCCTCGTGAGATTTGAACGCCACGCCGACGTGGGGTTTGATCACCAGCTTGCCGCCGGTCATCCCCTTGCCCACGTAGTCGTTGGCATCCCCGGTGAGGATCATCTCAAGGCCACCGGCGTTCCAGACGCCGAAGCTCTGGCCGGCGGTGCCGTTGAAGTGCACCTTGACCGGATCGGCCGCCATGCCCTGGTTGCCGTGGCGCTTGACGATCTCGCCGGACAGACGCGCACCCACGGAGCGGTCGGTGTTGCGGATGTCGTAGCGGAACTCGCCGCCACTCATGTTTTCCACCGCGTCCAGCAGGTCTTCCACCATCTTGAGGTTCAAGGGCCCCTTGTCGAAGGTGGGGTTGTGCTGCTGGCTGAACAGACTGGAGCCTGCCGGTGCCACCGGGGCCGCCAGGATGCCGGACAAGTCCAGCTTGGCCTGACGGGCGGTGAGGCCGGGCAGGGCTTCCAGCAGGTCGGTACGACCGATGAGGTCGGTGAGCTGGGTGACGCCAAGCTCGGCCATCAGCTCGCGCGTCTCCTCGGCGATGAACTTGAAGTAGTTCATCACCATTTCCGGCAAGCCGGTGAAGTGTTCGCGGCGCAGCTTCTCATCCTGGGTGGCGACGCCGGTGGCGCAGTTGTTCAGGTGGCAGATACGCAGGTATTTGCAACCGAGTGCCACCATGGGGCCGGTACCGAAGCCAAAGCTCTCGGCACCGAGGATGGCCGCCTTGATGATGTCCAGACCGGTCTTGAGACCGCCATCCACCTGCAGACGCACCTTGTGGCGCAGGCCGTTGGCCACCAGCGCCTGCTGGGTTTCGGCCAGGCCCAGCTCCCAGGGGGAGCCGGCGTATTTGACCGAGGTGAGCGGGCTTGCGCCGGTGCCGCCGTCGTAGCCGGAGACGGTGATGAAGTCCGCATAGGCCTTGGCCACGCCACAGGCGATGGTGCCGACGCCAGGTTCGGACACCAGTTTCACCGACACCAGGCAGTTCGGGTTGATCTGCTTGATGTCGAAGATGAGCTGGGCCAGATCCTCGATGGAGTAGATGTCGTGGTGCGGCGGCGGGGAGATCAGGGTCACGCCGGGCACGGAGTAGCGCAGCTGGGCGATTTGCGCGGTGACCTTGTCACCGGGCAGCTGGCCCCCTTCGCCGGGCTTGGCACCCTGGGCGACCTTGATCTGCACCACGTCCGCGTTCATCAGGTAGTGCGGGGTGACGCCAAAGCGACCGGACGCCACCTGTTTGATGCGAGAGTTCTTCTCGGTACCAAAACGCTTGGGATCTTCACCGCCTTCGCCGGAGTTGCTCTGACCGCCGAGGCGGTTCATGGCGATGGCCAGGGCCTCGTGGGCTTCAGGGCCGAGGGCGCCGATGGACATGGCCGCGGAGTCGAAGCGGGGGAACAGCCTGGCGGCTGGCTCCACCTGATCCAGCGCAACCGGGGTGGTGCCCTGTTTGAGCGACAGCAGATCCCGCAGGGTGGCGACCGGGCGCTCGTTCACCAGACGGGCATACTCCTTGTAATCGGCGTAGTTGCCGGAGCGCACCGCCACTTGCAGGGTCTGCACCACGTCCGGGTTGTAGGTGTGGTACTCGCCACCGTGGACGAATTTCAAGAGGCCGCCCTGGGTCAGCGGCTTGCGGCCGAGCCAGGCCAGACGGGACAGATTGATCTGATCCTGCTGGATGTCGGCAAAGTCGGCACCCTGGATGCGGCTCGATACGCCGCGGAAGCAGAGTTCGACCACGGCCCTGGAGAGGCCGACGGCTTCGAACAGCTGGGAGCAGCGGTAGCTTGCCACCGTGCTGATGCCCATCTTGGACATCACCTTGTAGAGGCCCTTGTTGATGCCGTTGCGGTAGTTGAGCATGGCCTGGCGCAGGCTCATCTTGAGCACGCCCTCTTCTACCTGCTTGGCGAGGGTCTCGTAGGCGAGATAGGGGTAGATGGCGGTGGCGCCAAAGCCCAGCAGCACGGCGAAGTGGTGCGGGTCGCGCACGCTCGCGGTCTCCACCAGGATATTGGCGTCGCAGCGCAGGTTGTTGTCCACCAGGGTACGCTGCACCGCCCCCACCGCCATGGCGGCCGGGATGGGCAGGGTATCCGGGCTGATGTCCCGGTCTGACAGTACCAGCAGTACGGCGCCGCTGCGGGCCGCTTCAGCTGCCTCGTGGCAGAGGCGCTCGAGGGCGGCTTGCAGTCCCTCTTCGGGGAGGTAGTTGAGGCTCAGCACCGCGTGGCGGTAGTGCTCCCCTTCCAGGGCCAGCAACTGATGGAAGTCGGAGTAGAGCAGGATCGGCGACTGGAACAGCACCCGGTGGGCGTGACCGAAGGTCTCGTTGAACACGTTCTGTTCGCGGCCGATACAGGTGGCCAGGGACATGACGTGATTTTCCCGCAGGGGATCGATGGGTGGGTTGGTCACCTGGGCGAACATCTGGCGGAAGTAGTCGTACAGGGTACGCTGGCTGGAGGAGAGCACCGCCATCGGGGTGTCATCCCCCATGGAGCCCACCGCCTCCTGGCCATTCTCGCCGAGCACGCGGATCACCTGATCCAGCTCTTCAAAGGAGTAGCCGAACAGCTTCTGGTAAGTCTTGAGCCGGTCATCCGGGAATTCGCGCGACCCCGTGCTGGCATCGTCCATCTGCTCGAAGGGCACCAGGCGCTTGCAGTGCTTGTCCATCCACTGCTTGTAGGTGTGACGGCTCTTGAGATCGTCATCAATTTCGAAGCTGGTCCAGATCTTGCCGTTGCTGGTATCGACCACGAACAGCTCCCCCGGGCCGACACGGCCCTTCTCCAGCACTTCGTCCGGGGTGTAGTCCCAGGTGCCCACTTCGGAGGCCAGCGTGATGAACTTGTCCTTGGTGATGACGTAACGTGCCGGACGCAGACCGTTTCTGTCGAGTGCGCAGGTGGCGTAGCGACCGTCGGTCATGACGATGCCGGCCGGGCCGTCCCAAGGCTCCATGTGCATGGAGTTGAAGTCGTAGAAGGCGCGCAGGTCGTCATCCATGTTCGGGTGCTTCTGCCACGCAGGCGGGATCAGCAGGCGCATGGCACGGAACAGGTCCATGCCGCCGGCCAGGAAGAGATCCAGCATGTTGTCGAGGCTGGAGGAGTCCGACCCCGTGGTGTTGACGAAGGGGGCGGCCTCTTGCAGATCCGGGATCAGCGGGGTGGCGAACTTGTAGCTGCGCGCCTTGGCCCACTGGCGGTTGCCGGCAATGGTGTTGATCTCGCCGTTGTGGGCGAGGTAGCGGAACGGCTGCGCCAGCGGCCAGCGCGGGCTGGTGTTGGTGGAGAAACGCTGGTGGAACACGCAGATGGCGGCCTGCATGCGGATGTCAGCCAGATCCAGATAGAAGCGCGGCAAATCCACCGGCATGCACAGTCCCTTGTAGACGGTGACTAGGTTGGAGAGGCTGACCACATAGAAGTAGTCGTCGCTGATGCGCTTCTCGATGCGGCGGCGCACGATATAGAGGCGCCGCTCGAGATCCTTGTCGACCCAGCCCGGGGGCGCGTTGACAAAGACCTGTTCAATACTGGGCAGGGACGCCTTGGCGATGGAACCGAGTACGTTGGTATCGATGGGCACCTTGCGCCAGCCGACCAGACTCAGGGTCTCTCTTTCCAGCTCCTCGTCGATGATGTCGCGCGTGGCCTGGGCCAGGATGGGATCGGGGTTGAGGAACAGCATGCCGACCGCGTAGTTGCGGCCCAGGTGCCATCCCTTCTCTTCGGCGACCGCTCTAAAGAAGCTGTCGGGTTTTTGCAGCAACAGGCCGCAGCCGTCGCCGGTCTTGCCATCGGCGGAGATACCGCCGCGGTGCTGCATGCGAGCCAAGGCTGACATCGCGAGACGGACAAGCTTGTGGCTGGCTTCCCCTTCCATGTGGGCCAACAGGCCGAAGCCACAGTTATCCCTCTCCAGCTTTGGATCATATAGTGACATTGCATTTCTCCCTTGCTCGGCCTTCCATCGCACTGTCATCAACAGACTGCATAAATTGCGATTGGCTCTTGTGGTTCCGTCCGCCTGAGGTGGCGAATCTCCAAACTAATGGGATTTTCGGGCAAGGTCAATTGGACATCCCGCTTGTTTGCAATGTTACATCGCCATAACAAAATGTGGGTTTTTGAGACTCAATCAGCATTTTTGTGTATTTATGACTGCCTTTTATTTATTTGTTGGCTTTATATTCTGGTTATGGACGGTTTGGTGGTTGACTGCATGGTGGCGGGAAACTGTAGTAATTTTACAAAGTCATCTCTGGTGTGCTTGGCGGGGATCACATTTCAGGATCCTGCGTCTTGCATTTGTCCATAAGCAGACTAAACAGGATTTTTTCAGTAGTTACAGCCGGTTATGGGCGAGAGGTTATGACACTTTTCTCCAGGTTGCAGGAGTGACAGGTTGTCAAAAGTGACCGTGAATGCCGACTGTTGGGTATTTATCGCATCTAACGTGAATATTTATATGATTTTTGGGTAGGGAGCGGGATTGATCCAGCGCAGCCTGCCCGCCGGGCTGCGTCGCTAGAATGGCACCTCATTTCGGAGGTGTCATGCAGTTACACGAACTCATCAATACATTTGGCCAGGATCTCAAGCAACGCCACGGCCAGAAGATCCACAAACTCTCCATCCACGGGGCCTTTACCTGCCCCAACCGGGACGGCACCCTGGGGCGGGGTGGCTGCACTTTCTGCAATGTCTCCTCCTTTGCCGACGAGTCGGCCCAGCAACTCTCCGTGGTGCAGCAACTGCTGGCACGCCGGGACGAGGTGACCCGGGCCAGGCGCTATCTGGCCTACTTTCAGGCCTATACCAGTACTTATGCCGAAGTGGAGTACCTTCAGCGCATGTATGAAGAAGCCTTGTCGGTGAGCGACATGGTGGGGCTCTGCGTCGGAACTCGCCCTGATTGTGTACCCGATGCGGTGCTGGATCTGCTGGCAGGTTATCAGGCCAGAGGTTACGAGGTGTGGCTGGAGCTCGGGCTGCAAAGTGCCAACGACAAGACGTTGCAACGCATCAATCGGGGCCACGGCTATGCCGCCTATGTTGACGCTGTAACCAGAGCCCATCTGCGAGGCATCAAGGTGTGTGCCCACCTCATCGTCGGCCTGCCCGGCGAGGCGCCGATGGACAGCCTGGAAACCCTGCACCGTGTCGTGGAGACCGGCGTCGAGGGCATCAAGCTTCACCCACTGCATGTGGTGGAGGGGAGCACTCTTGGCAAGGCGTGGCAGGCGGGGCGGCTGGATGTGTTGACGATGGAGCAGTATGTGGCGGCGGCGGTCGCCATGATCCAGTACACGCCTCCCGAGGTGGTCTATCACAGGGTCTCGGCGTCGGCGCGCCGCCCGACCCTGCTGGCCCCCGCCTGGTGCGAGAATCGCTGGAGCGCCATGACCGCCATTGCCGCGGCGCTGGCACGCTCGGGCCCTCAGGGACACTGCCTGGGACGCCCTTTTTCTCTCCCTTCCACGGGCGAGTGCCAACTCTAATTTCGTCAAAAAAACAGTGGGTTATTAGATGAAATTCAGTCTTTGGAGTATAGTTTCGTTCAAGTCACCTTGATAAGATGGTCGGCTTGAAAAAAGATATAGTTATCAATAACTCTTTGCAGTTTGTATACCGGGCGGGCTTTATTCATACCGGGTGGCATATTTCTTGGCAACATCAGGTGCCCGGCATGTCCCCTCCGTTTCCGGCATGAAAATCTGTGAGGGAGGCGAGACATGCAGTGTCCCGGCTCTGTGCGCTAATCGGGTTGTGGGTCTGGGTGGCGAGGTCTGTTCTGTTTTTCCGGATCGCCGCCGGGCTTTGTATATTCGGCCCCGAGACAACCTTCTGAATCATGTTTGATGGGATGCTATGCAAGCAGAAACCAGCCATATAGATGAACTGTTGGAGTGCCTGGTCTTTTTGACCCGCTTTTACGGGGTGCCCAACAGTCAGGATGCTCTCACCACCGGCTTGCCACTGGTCTCCGGGCGTCTCAGCACGGCGCTCTTCAGTCGTGCCGCCGAGCGGGGCGGTCTCTCTGCCCGCGAAGTGATCCAGCCCCTTGAACAGATCTCCTCCCTGCTGCTGCCCTGCGTCTTGCAGACGCGCAATGGCGGCGCCTGCATCTTGCTTGAATGGAATGAAGAACGGACCCAGGCGAGGGTCATCTTTCCCCAGGCCGGAGACGCGGCCCAATGGGTCAGTCTTGCCCAGCTGGGTGACGAGTACAATGGTCGTCTGTTCTACGTCAAGCGGCAGTTCAAGTTTGATGAGCGCTCGCCCAAAGTGCTGGAGACCCGTGATGGTCACTGGTTCTGGAGCACCTTGTTCGAGTCCCGCGGTATCTATCGGGATGTGCTGGTGGCCTCGATCCTCATCAACCTGTTTGCCATCGCCAGCCCCCTGTTCACCATGAACGTCTATGACAAGATTGTGCCCAACCTGGCATTCGACTCCCTCTGGGTGCTGGCGGTTGGAGCCATGGTGGTGTTCACCTTCGACTTCGTGATGCGCCAGCTGCGCAGCTACTTCATCGATATTGCAGGCAAGAAATCCGACGTGCTGTTGTCGGCCAAAATCTTTGCCAAGGTGATGGGCATGAAGATGGAGTCCAGGCCTGCGTCGACCGGTGCCTTTGCCAAGCACTTGCAGGAGTTTGAATCGGTGCGCGAGTTTTTCACGTCGGCCACCGTCTCCACCCTGATCGATCTGCCGTTTGCCATCTTCTTCCTCTTCATCATCTGGATTTTCGCCGGTGTCATGGTGGTGGTGCCCATCATCGCCATCCTGATCCTGGTGGCCTACAGCTTCTACATTCAGGCACCGCTGAAGCAATCCATCGAGGAGGGCTCCCGGCTCGCCTCCCAGAAGAACGCCAATCTGATCGAAAGCATCTCGGGCCTTGAGACCGTGAAGATTTTCGGGGCCGAGAGCATGTTCCAGCACCGCTGGGAGCAGGCGGTGTCCCACATCTCGACCTGGGGCGTGCAAACCCGGCGCATCACCAACTCCATGTCTTCTCTGGCGAGCTACATCCAGCAGGTGGTGACAGTGGGACTGGTGATCGTCGGTGTTTACCAGATCTCGGAAGGGTTGGTGACCATGGGGGGCATGATAGCGGCCGTGATGCTGTCGAGCCGGGCCATCGCCCCCATGGTGCAGCTCTCGGTACTCTCCACCCGCTACAACCAGGCCAAGTCGGCGCTCGAGATCCTGGAGAAGATCATGATGACGCCGGGTGAGCAGGAGGAGGGCAGGCAGTACATCCACCATCCGGTAATCCAGGGGCGCATCGAGTTTGAAAATGTCTCCTTCAAGTATCCGGGCATGGAGAGCAGCACCCTGCACAACATCAACCTGCGCATCGAGCCGGGTGAGAAGGTGGCCATCATCGGGCGGATCGGTGCGGGTAAAACCACGCTGGAGAAATTGCTGATGGGTCTCTATCGCCCGACTGACGGCCTGGTGCGTCTGGATGGCTTTGAGCTGGACCAACTGCCGCCGACCATCATTCGCCGCAACATCGGCTGTGTGCCGCAAGATGTGACCCTCTTCTTTGGTTCCGTACGGGACAACATCATGCTGGGCAATCCCCTGGTGGACGATGCCCGTGTCTTGCGCGCCGCCAAGCGGGCCGGGGTCACCAACTTTACCAACCGGGATCCCAACGGTCTCGACAGACAGATAGGCGAAGGGGGACGTCAGCTCTCCGGTGGCCAGCGTCAGTCCATCCTGCTGGCTCGCGCCCTGCTCAACGATCCCCCCATTCTGGTGATGGACGAGCCGACCTCCAACATGGACAACCAGTCAGAGATGCACGTGAAGCAGGAGCTGGCGCGGCTCGGCCCCGAAACCACCCTTATCCTCATCACCCACAAGACGTCCATGCTGGATGTCGCTTCCCGGGTCATCGTCGTGGAGCAGGGGAAGATAGTGGCGGACGGTCCCAAAGAGGTGGTGTTGCAGCAATTGAAGGAAGGCAAGGTGCGGGTGCAGGAGACGGCGAATGGCTAACCACTGGTTCAAGAAAACGCCCTCAGATACGGTCTTGCCTGCACCCGAGCATCTCGAGTACGTGGATGACGGCGCCGCCGCCGTGCTGCTGACGACACCCACCCGTGCCAGAGTCCTGCTGTGGGCCTGCTTCCTGTTTTTTGTCAGCGCCATCGTCTGGGCAGCCTGGGCAGAGCTGGATGAAGTGACCGTCGGCCAGGGCAAGGTGATACCGTCGCGCCAGTTGCAGGTGATCCAGAACCTGGAAGGGGGGATCGTCAAGGAGATCTTCGTCAAGGAGGGGGACATCGTCGAGAAGGGACAGCCACTGCTGCGCATCGACGATACCCGCTTCAAGTCGGATTTTCGCGAACGGGAGCAGGAGCTGGTCACCCTCAAGGGGGATATCGCCCGCCTGCGCGCCGAAATTCGCAGCGTGGTGGTCAAGAACGAGCCCAATCTGGGGTGGCGTGAACAGGTAGCCATCGACAAACAGGCCATCGAGTTCCCCGAAGGGTACGAGAATGTGTTTGCCGAATATGCCGCCCGTGAAAGATCGGTGCAGGAGGCGCGGTTAAACAACCTCAAGAACCAGCTCTACATTCTGGGACAGCAGATCGAGCAGAAAGAACAGGAGACCATAGAGCTCAATGCCAAGATCCGGACCGTGGGCCGCAGCGTTGATCTGGCTCGTCAGGAGCTGAACATCAGCCGTCCTCTCGCAAAAGAGGGTATAGTTCCTCAAGTGGAGCTAATTAAACTGGAGCGGCAGGTCAACGAAATGCAAGGGGAGCTGGAGGCGAACCGCCTGCTGGTACCCAAGCTCAACTCGGTACTGCGGGAGACCATCTCGAAGCGAAATGATATCGCCCTGAAATTCCGGGCGGACTCCCAGACCGAGTTGAACGAACGTCAAGGCAAGTTGAGCCAGTTGTCAGAGGGCCAGGTCGGCCTCAGGGACAGAGTCGATCGTACCAGTGTGATCGCGCCTCTCAAGGGGACCATCAAGAAGCTCAAGATTAATACGCTGGGTGGGGTCGTTCAGCCGGGCATGGACCTGATGGAGATAGTGCCGCTGGAAGACACCCTGCTGGTTGAAGCCAAGGTGTCGCCCAAGGACATCGCGTTCCTCAGACCCGGACTGGAGGCCGTGGTCAAGATAACTGCCTATGATTTCACTATTTATGGAGGTTTACATGGCAAGGTTGAACAGATAAGTGCCGACTCAATCCAGGATGAGGAGGGCAATTCCTTCTATCTGGTGCGAGTACGAACCGAGAAGAGTTATCTGGGCGATGAGCTTAATGCACTTCCCATCATCCCCGGTATGTTAGCCAGTGCAGATATTATTACTGGTAAAAAAAGTGTCCTAGACTACTTGCTGAAACCCATCTTGAGGGCTAAGCAGTCGGCACTGAGAGAACGATAAGCCAACAATCTAAAAACAACATGACTGGAGATACCATGAAGAAGACGATTGTTGCCATGCTGGTTAGTGGCACCATACTGTTCCCGGGCCTGAGCCAGGCACAGACGCTGGAACAGTCAGTGGCGCAGTCACTGGCTACCCATCCGAAAATCAAGGAAGCTTTTGATCTCTATCAGGCACGACTGTATCAGCATGATGGAGCCAAGGGCGGCTATTACCCCACCATTGATCTGCGTGGTGGCGTCGGTTACGAGAAGACTGACAGTCCCTCGACCCGTGCCGCAGGTCCCAATTCACAGACGATCGATGACTCCATGACGCGCAAGGAGGCCGGGATCAGCCTTCGCCAGATGCTGTTTGACGGCTTTGATGTCAGCAGCAACGTGGCACGGACCGATGCCGCCGCCCAGGCTCAGCGCCTGGCGATGATCTCCGAGGCGGAGAACACGGCCCTGCGCGTGGCCGAGGTCTATCTCAACATGCTGCGTCAGCAGGAGATCCTGGAGCTGTCCAAGCAGAACCTTGAAACCCACGAGCAGATCCGCAGTGACATCCAGAAACGGACCGACTCCGGTCTTGGGTCGACCGCTGACCAGACCCAGATCGACGGTCGTGTGGCTCGGGCTTACTCCAATCAGGCGGCGGCGGAGAACAACTATCGGGATGCCGAGAGCGAGTTTATCCGTGTCGTCAATGAAGTGCCCAAGGATCTCGTTCAGCCAGTACCGAACACCCAGCTCCTGCCCGCAACACTGGAAGATGCGCTGAAGACGGCAACAGAGGTTCACCCGACCCTGCTGTCATCCCTGCAGGACATCGAAGAGGCGAAGTACCAGCATGAAGGCTCCAAGTCAGGGTTCTACCCGAACGTAGCCTTTGAAGTGGATCAGAACTGGAACGAGGACATCGATGCGGTCAAAGGCCGTAACGACGATCTCACCGCCATGGTCCGGATGCGTTACAACCTGTTCCGCGGTGGGTCCGATCTGGCAGAAAGTAAGGCAACCTCAGCGCTCTATTCCCAGGCCAAAGACATTCACATGAATGCCTTCCGTCAGGTGGAAGAGGGGACCCGCCTCGCCTGGAACGCCAAAGAGTCGCTGGCCAAGCAAAAAGTCTTCCTCAAAGAGCACGTGGACGCCAGCTATGACACCGTACAGGCGTACAAGAAGCAATTCGGCCTGGGCCAACGGACCTTGCTGGACGTGCTGAACACGGAGAACGAACTGTTCGAGGCTCGCCGCAGCTACATCACGGCCGAGTACGACTCCCTGTTGGCGGATTATCGTATCCTCAATGCCACCGGTGGTCTGCTCAATGCCCTGAATGTGCAGCAACCGGCTGAATGGCAGGCCAACAACAACTGATGGCCCTGCCACTGATGTCATATCAGGCAAGGGGAATGGCTGCAGCGTGCTGCAGTCATTCTTTTATGCGTCCGGCGGTCAGGGGATGATGGCGGCGTCATGACACAGAAAGAAGTGGCATCGACAGGCTGGAGCCGACGTGATGGGTATCGAGCTGTCGCAGGTGCACGTGCGCCCTGGCGGGTTCGCCTGCTATGGCTGGCCCTGCTGGCGATCCCCCTGCTGCTCAGCGCCAGCCAGCCTCTCTCACCGGAGGATATGAAACTGGTCAAGCGCGCGGAGGAGACCTATGGCCCTAGGGCCGGCAAACGGGTCACCAGCTGGCGCACTTTGGCAATGCAGAACAAGGCAGCGGGGCTGACGGATCGGCAGAAGCTGGAGAAGGTGAACCAGTTCTTCAACCAGATGCGTTTCATCGATGACATCAAGTTGTGGCACAAGAAGGATTATTGGGCGACACCGCTGGAATTTCTGGGCGCAGCGGGGGGAGATTGTGAAGACTTCAGCATTTCCAAGTATTTTACCTTGCTGGAACTTGGCATCCCTGATGAAAAAATGCGAATGGTATATGTCAAGGCATTGGATTATAACCAGTTTCATATGGTCGTTGCCTACTATGAGACGCCTGCGGCAGTACCCCTGATTCTGGACAATCTTGTCGGATCAATTCGCCCGGCGACCCAACGGGCGGATTTGTTGCCAATTTACAGTTTTAACGGTAGTCACTTGTGGCTGATGAAGGCGCGTGGTCAAGGGGAACTGGCCGGGCAATCATCCCGCTTGGGATTATGGACAGACTTACGCAATCGCATGACATCGGGGCGATTGGCTCGGCCTGCGGTCAATTTGGATGATTAACCTATGACGCTCTACAGACAACTATTGGCAACCATGCTGCTGCTGTTCGGATTGCTGTTTGCCGCCACCTATTGGGTGCAATTCAATTCGACCCGCAACTACCTGGCGCAGCAGCAGGAGACCACCGTCATCAATACGTCCACCGCACTGGGTCTGGCGCTGACCCCCTATCTGGAGAACGGCGACAAGGTCAGTGCCGAATCCGTGATCAAGGCTGTGTTCGACGGGGGTTACTACAAGCTGGTCCGTCTCGATCTGCTGGCCTCCAAGGATGTCATCGAGCTGGAGAACAGCAGCCATATCGAAGGGGTCCCACAGTGGTTCATTGGGCTGGATCTGTTCCCTGAAGTGGCCAATGAATCGATTTTGACGTCGGGTTGGCTGCAACTGGGCAAGCTGAAGGTCGTCGGCCACCCTGGACAAGCCTACTACGAGCTTTGGAAAGGAATGAGCGAACTGGCCACCTGGTTCCTAGTCGGTTTTCTCGTCACCACTCTCTTGCTGATGCGGGCGCTCAATTATCTGCTCAAACCGCTCAAGCTGATTTGCGATCAGGCGGTTGAAATCGAGCTGCACCATTTCGGCCACGCCATTCCCGAGCCCAAGACCCGCGAGCTGCGGCAAGTGGTACAGGCCATCAATACCCTTTCCAGCAAGCTTGCTGTGCAGTTCAAAGAGCAGGCCGACGAGGCCGAGAATCTGCGAGCCCGCGTCTATGTGGATGCCGTCTCCGGGCTTGGCAACCGCTCTTACTTCGTCGGGCAGGTCAATGCCTGGATTGCGGAGGCCGGGCAGGGCGGGGTCATGCTGGTGGCCGTCGACATGCTGGACGATCTCTATCGGGAAGAGGGCTTTGCTGCAAGGGACAACATGGTCAAATCCATTGCACAGGTGCTCAGGGAACTGCTGGATGGCTGGGATGGCGCGGCGCTGGCCCGGATCTCGGCGACGGAGTATGCCTTGCTCTGCCCCACCGATGATCTGTCTCAGCTCAAGGAGCTGGCGGAGCTCATCAACAGCCGTATCGCCGATCTGGTTGTCAATCCCATGGGAGAAAGCGGAGCGCTGTCCGTCGTCGGCATCGCTGGCCGTGATGGCAATGACGATCTCTCGGCCCTGCTGACGAAGGCGGATAACGCCCTTGGCAAAGCGCGCAATGAGCGGCGCGGTGCCGTCGTGATGGAAGGCGGCAATGAGCAGGGACTGATGGGACGCCTTGCCTGGCGAGACTTGGTGCAGGATGCCATTGCCAGACATCTCTGGCGCTTCAAGGCACAGCCTGCATGCCGCTTCGATGATGGTACCCGCCTGCATGCCGAGTTGTTCGCGGCCATCTCGCGAGATGGAACGGATTACTTCGCAGGGCAGTTCTTGCCTGCGATCGAGCAGTTCAAGATGGGGGCCGAGTTTGACAAGGCGGTGCTGGAAGCCTGCGTCCCCTTGTTCAAGCAGCAACCGGAATTGGTGTTGGCAGTCAATATCACGGCGGGTTCTCTCTGTTCGGATGAGTTCCTGACATGGCTCAGAGGCTATCTGTCGCTGAACGTGGAGCTGAAGGAGCGACTGCTGTTCGAGATCCCGGAAGTGGCCATCATGAAACACAAAGAGTATGTGACTCATCTGGTTGAGCTGTTGCGAGAGCACGGCTTCTTGTGGGGGGTCGATCACTATGGCCGGCACTTCCAGTCCCTCGGCTATCTGGAAGAGCTGACCCCCGCCTATGTCAAGGTAGACCACGGGTATACCAGCCAGGTCATGGAACCAGGCGCCGATACCTCCTTCCTGGCGGCTGTCTGTCGGGCTGCCCACAATGCGGGTGTCACGACCATCGCCACCCGGGTGGAAGATCAACGGCAGGTTGAATTGTTGTCCAGTTTGCATATCGATGGTTATCAGGGGTTCGTTCACCCTGCATTTCCACTGGCATAAGTGGTACAACTCGATAGAAAGGGGCCCATTAAGGGCCCTTTTTTATATCTGTTTAGAATATGTACATCATTTTTACGCGACAAACAGGTAATATCACTAAAACTCATGATGTTACTTAATTGATTTTTATATGTAAAAAATATTCGTTCGATTCGCTGCATCGGATGAAGCCAAAGAGACTCAACCCTGTACATTTTTGCAACGGAAGCAGGACGGGGGCGTATCTAGAGTGTAGGCATCAAGATCTGTCACCCTGGAGCAATGGATATGCGCACCCAAATCATCGACAAAACCGTGGTCGTCTCTTCCGTAGAAGGCAACGTTCAGATCCTGCTTGCCGATGGCAGCAGTCGCCCTCTCCAGCCTGGCGAGATCCTGCAGCCTGGCGCCAGACTCAATATCGCTGATGATGCCAAATTGATGCTGGCTCCCTACGATGACAAACCTGCAGCGGACAATGGTGTCCCGGCAGGGGCAGAGATGCCTCCAGAGGGGCAACCTTCCTCATCGGTTGCCAATCATCAGCAAGGCTCGCCTGAAGTGTCGCCAGAAATTGCGGCGTTGCAACAATCCATCCTGCAAGGGGTTGACCCGACCAAGAACTTCGAAGCCTCTGCTGCCGGTGGGGCACCTGCCGCCGGTGGTGGTGGCGGTATCGGCGGGGTCGCTGGGGCCAGTGGCAATGGTGGTTTTGTTGTCATAGATCGCATCGGAGATGCGACCATAGCCGAGGCCGGATTCGATACCGGCTATGACACGTTGATCGATCAGAATGTGCTGCAGGAAGACGATCTTCTGCCCGAGAATCAGCTCGATGATCAGGATGAGTCTGTTGTCACCCAGGAAGATCAGGCCATCAGTGGCAATGTGCTCGACAACAGCAACAATCCGGATGGTCCCCTTGATTCGTCTGTCATTTCCTATAGCTGGGGCAGCAATCAGGGAATTGCTGCTGGCGTTGAGAGCACGCTGGATGGGATTGGTACGCTGATCATCAATGCCGACGGCTCCTATACCTTTACCCCCGCGCTGAACTATACAGGGCCTGTACCTGCGGTCAATTACACCGTAACGGATGGGGATGATACCAACGACTCCACTCTGACCATCACCATCACCCCTGTAGATGAGCCTGTCTCGCTGAATGGATTGCAGGTCGAGGGTGGTGAGCTTGTCCTTGATGAAGCCGCATTGCCGGATGGCTCAGCCCCCGATGGCGCTGCCTTGACCAAGAGCAGTACCTTTACATTCAATGCGGCAGATGGAGTACAAAGCCTGACGCTGGGAGGTGTGACGCTGATCAGCAATGGCCAGGTCTTGACCACCTTCCCCCAGGGGATCCCCAGTCCTTTGGGAAATCAACTGCTGGTGACCGGCGTCAGCTACAACCCGGTGACAGGGGTTGGCAGCGTGACCTACAGCTACACCCTGAACGATAACGAAACACATAACAAATCTGCAAATGATGGGGCTCTGACGGAGAGCTTCAACGTCGTGTTGACGGACCTCGATGGCGATACGACCAGTGCAGGGCTGGATGTTGTGGTGCTGGATGACGTGCCGACGGCGGTGAGCGACGTCAACCTGACGGTGGCGAGCGAGAACAACCTGGTCCTCAATGGCAACGTCATCACCAACGACGTGCA
>NZ_JBFODT010000027.1:0-124373 GCF_040908465.1 Aeromonas sp. R10-1 | reverse complement strand
CGCCGTGGAACCACCTGATCCCATGCCGAACTCAGAAGTGAAACGCGGTAGCGCCGATGGTAGTGTGGCATTCGCCATGCGAGAGTAGGACACTGTCAGGCACCTATTCAGAAGAGGCCTCCCATACGGGAGGCCTTTTTGCATTTCTGTCCTCCCGCCTCAATTCCCTGCTTCTATTTCAGTAAAAATGCTGGGCTATCAAGGGATTGCTCGTTACTCTTTAGCCGTTGCCCGATGAACACGTGATGCTGCCTGCGAGGTATTGATGGCTACGTTGAAGGAAATTGCACAGGAGGCGGGGGTATCGCTTGCTACCGTATCCCGTGTGCTGAACGAGGATCCCAGCCTGAGCGTCAAGGACGAGACCAGGCAGAAGATCTTCGAGATTGCCGAGCGGCTGGAGTACAAGACCAGCAGCGCCCGCAAAGGGGTGCACAAGAGCAAGCTGCAGCTCCTGGCTGTCTACGCCTATCCCCAGAGCACCGAGGTCAACGATCCCTATTACCTCGCCATCCGCTACGGCATCGAGACCCAGTGTACCCGCCTCAACATCGAGCTGGCCCACTGTTACAACGGTGCCGAGGGGCGTGAGCTCTCTGCCGTCGATGGCATCCTGGTCATCGGCCATCTGCCGGAAGAACGGCTGGCCGTGCTGCGCGGCCTGTCTGCCCAGCTGGTGTTCGTGGATTGCCGCTCTCAGGGGGATTTTGACTCGATTGACGTTGATTTGGCACTCATCAGCCAGCAGGTAGTGGACTTCTTCATCGCCGAGGGCCATCAGCGCATCGGCTATATCGGTGGCCAGGATGATGGCCCGGATCTGCGGGAACTCGCCTTTCGCGATTATGGCCAGCGGCTTGGCGTGGTGCAGGAGAGCGACCTCTATCGCGGAGACTTCTCCAGTGCTTCCGGCTACAAGCTGGCGAAGGAGATGCTGGCCGGTGACTGGCCCAGGGCGCTGTTTGTCGCCTCCGACTCCATCGCCATCGGTGTGCTGCGTGCCATCCACGAGAAGGGACTGGCGATTCCCCAGCAGATCGAGCTTATCAGCGTCAACGATATTCCGACTGCCAAGTTCACCTTCCCGCCGCTCTCAACGGTGCGGATCCACTCCGAGTTGATGGGCTCCCAGGGAGTCAATCTGTTGGTCGAACGGCTACGTGACGAGCGTGATATTCCCCTTCGGGTGCTGGTACCGAGCAAGTTGACCCTGCGTGGCACTACGCGCTTATTTTAGTAAAATACCCTGCATTTTAGTCGCACCATCTTGCGGTGGTGCGACACCCCTCCCAAGCAAACCTCTTTCCAATATTATCCAACGACTTCATATCATATTGTTTTATAATTGATTTAATTACAGTTCAGCCAACTGCTATCAACATCCATGCCACTCATTCATATCTTGGTCTCCTTTATCTCCCGCTTCTGATCTCGCTCACAAAACCATCTGTTCATTGTGATCAGGTTAAAACTTTACCTATTCAGAACTGATATTTAGTAAATATTTATCTAGAGTTTACCCAGTTAACGTTGCCTTGTTCCGGGAGGACATGTGAATAACTGGGAAAACGTCCAATTCGTTGGTGAAAACAGGCTGGCTCCGCGTGCCTACTTCTTCTCTTATGCCGACCACGCGCTGGCGGCCACCATGCAGCGCGAGCTGAGCCGCCGTTTTCTGAGCCTTGGCGGTCAGTGGCAGTTCCACTACTTCGACCACCCCCTGCAGGTGCCGGAGGCCTTCTATCACAGCCCCATGAGCGAGTGGGGCCAGATCACCGTGCCCAACATGTGGCAGATGGAAGGACATGGTCAGTTGCAGTACACCGACGAAGGTTTTCCCTTCCCCATAGACGTGCCCTTCGTGCCGACCAACAACCCCACCGGCGCCTATCAGCGCAGCTTCACGCTGAGCCCGGCCTGGGAAGGCGAGCAGGTGATCATCAAGTTCGACGGGGTGGAGACCTACTTCGAGGTCTATGTGAACGGCCACTATGTCGGCTTCAGCAAGGGGAGCCGCCTCACCGCCGAGTTCGATATCAGTGCCTACGCCAAGGTTGGCGAAAACCTGCTGTCGGTGCGAGTGATGCAGTGGGCGGACTCCACCTACATCGAAGATCAGGACATGTGGTGGATGGCGGGGATTTTCCGCGACGTCTACCTGGTGGGCAAACCGGCGGTCCATGTGCAGGACTTCTTCATCCAGACCGCGCTGGCGGATGACAGCCAGAGCGCCACCCTGAGCTGCGATATCCAGCTGGAGAATCTGGGAGCGCCAGCCCGTGATCACCGTCTGGTCTGGTCCCTGCTGGATCAGGGCAGCGAGATCGCCAGCGGCTCCCTCGACCATCTCGCCATCGATGGCAAGTGTGATTGCCGCTTCACGCTGGATCTGGCCAACCCCCATCTGTGGAATGCCGAAGACCCTTACCTCTATCAGCTGCAACTCTCCCTCTATGACGATCGAGGGGAGTTGCTGGAGGTGATCCCGCAGCGGGTCGGGGTGCGTGAAATCACCGTCAAGGATGGCCTCTTCTACGTCAATGGCCACTACCTCAAGTTGCACGGGGTGAACCGTCACGACAACGACCACCTCAAGAGCCGTGCGGTCGGCATGGACCGTGTTGAGCGCGATATCGTGTTGATGAAGCAGCACAACCTCAACTCGGTGCGCACCGCCCACTACCCGAACGACCCGCGTTTCTACGAGCTGTGCGACCAGTACGGTCTGTTCGTGATGGCGGAGACCGACGTGGAGACCCACGGCTTTGCCAACGTCGGCGATCTCAGCCGCATCACCGACGACTCCTTCTGGGAGCCGGTGTTCGTGGACAGGATCGAGCGCCATGTGCACGCCCAGAAGAACCACCCCTCCATCATCATCTGGTCGCTCGGCAACGAGTCCGGCTACGGCTGCAACATCAGAGCCATGTACCAGCGCTGCAAGGCGATCGACCCGACCCGGCTGGTGCATTACGAAGAGGATCGCGATGCCGAGGTGGTGGATGTGGTGAGCACCATGTATTCCCGCGTCTCCCAGATGAACTGCTTTGGCGAGTTCCCGATGGCGAAGCCGCGCATCCTCTGCGAATACGCCCACGCCATGGGCAATGGCCCGGGTGGCCTGAGCGAATACCAGCAGGTGTTCGACCGTCATCCCCACATTCAGGGCCACTACATCTGGGAGTGGTGCGATCACGGCATTCTGGATCAGGACGAGCAGGGCCGCCCCGTTTACAAGTACGGCGGCGACTACGGCGACTACCCCAACAACTACAACTTCTGCATGGATGGCCTCATCTATCCGGATCAAACCCCGGGGCCTGGCCTGCGCGAGTACAAGCAGGTGATCTGCCCGGTCAAGGTGCGCGAGCTGGATCTGGCGAGCGGCAAGCTGGAAGTGGAAAACCGCTACTGGTTCTCCACTCTCGACGATATCCGCCTGCTGGTCGAAGTGAAGGCTGAGGGCGAGCTGCTGGCCAGCCAGCAAATCCGGTTGGAAGGGATTGCCCCCGGTGCCACCACAGATCTGCAACTCGAACTGCCATCCCTAGATGGGCGGGAGACTTTCGTCCAGCTGCGGGTCATCAAGGCCACCGCCACCCATTACAGCGCGGCGGAGCACGAGCTGGGCCAGTACCAGTTCCAGCTGAAGGCATCGACTCGCCAGCTGCAGCCCTTTGCCAATCCCAACGCCACTGCGCTGCAGATTGCCGATGAGCGCCTCGCGCTGACCCTGAGCGGCAGCGGCTTTGCCCTGCGCTTCTCGCGCCTCGACGGCAAGCTGGTGAGCTGGCAGCAGGACGGTATCGAGCTCATCGAGCGCTCGCCGCGCCTCACCTTCTTCAAGCCGATGATCGACAACCACAAGCAGGAGTACGAGAGCTTGTGGCACCCGAACCACCTGCAGATCATGCAGGAGCACTTCCGTGGCTTAAGCTGGCGTCAGCTGGGCGAGGCAGTCGAGGTGACGGTCGAGAGTCTGATCGCACCGCCGGTGTTCGACTTCGGCATGCGCTGCCGCTACGTCTACACCCTGAGCCCGAACGGCCAACTGCACGTGGCCCTATCCGGTCAGCCCTATGGCGGTTATGACGACATCATCCCCAAGATCGGCTTCGAGCTGGGCATTCGTCAGGATCTCGACCGGGTGCACTACTACGGCATGGGGCCGGGCGAAAACTATCAGGACAGCCGCCAGAGCAACTGGATCGACAGCTTCCAGAGCACAGTCGGCGAGATGTGGGAGCACTACCCCTTCCCGCAGGACAACGGCAACCGCCAGCAGGTGCGCTGGGCGACCCTGACCAACCGTCACGGCGCCGGTCTCTACGTGCGGCCCGATGCCCCCATCAATCTGAGCGTCTGGCCCTACAGCTGGGATCATATCCACGCGGCGCAGCACATCAACGAGCTGGAGCCCTGCGGTTATCTCACCCTCAATCTGGATCACAAGGTGCTGGGGCTGGGCTCCAACTCTTGGGGTTCCGAGGTGCTGGACTCCTGGCGAGTGCGTTTCGAGCCATTCAGCTTCGGCCTGACCCTGCTACCTATCGCCCGTGGCAACCTCAATCCGGCTGCGCTGGCCGGGCTCGATCTCACCATCAACGGCGGGAGGAACCTCGCATGATCACCCTGGACAACCTGACCCTGTTCAAAAACATCTACCGGGAGGGCAAGAAGTGGGGCCGCTGCGTGGAGGCCATAGACAACCTGCCGAACCTCAAGCCCGGCATCTGCCACTCCATCGGTGACTCCCTCACCTACCGCTTGCAGGAGGGGGCCAGTCCGGCCACCTCCCTGTTCGAGGGGCAGCGCCGCTACTTCGACGTCCACTACTACCTGGAAGGGGCAGAGACGGTCGAGTGGGCTGCCAAGTCGGAGTTGCAGGTCGAGCAGGCCTATGACGACACCACAGACCGCGAGTGGCTGGCTGGCGAGGTGCGTGCGCGCCAGAAAGTCGGCAACGGTCAGGTGGTGATCTTCGAGAACGACGAGGCCTACCGTTTCGTCGGCGACGGGCCGGTGCGCAAGGTGATCATCAAGGTCACCGTCGAAGGCGGCTACTTCAAAAACAAATAACAAGCCGCTGGTTCTGCACTGACAAAAGCCGGAAGGGCGGGGCTCACCCTACAAATCATGCCCCGCCCTTTCGCGAGATAACTACAGGTCTGGAGATGCACTATGTCTGATTCCAAACGCAATACGATAGGCAAGTTTGGTCTGCTGTCGCTCACCTTCGCGGCGGTATTCAGCTTCAACAATGTCATCAACAACAACATCGAGATCGGTCTGGCCTCGGCCCCGATGTTCTTTCTGGCCACTATTTTTTACTTCATTCCGTTTTGCCTGATCATTGCGGAGTTCGTGTCACTGAACAAAAACTCCGAAGCAGGCGTCTATGCCTGGGTGAAGAGCTCCCTCGGCGGTCGCTGGGCCTTTATCTCCGCCTACACCTACTGGTTCGTGAACCTCTTCTTCTTCACCTCCTTGCTGCCGCGGGTTATCGCCTACGCCTCCTATGCCTTCCTCGGCTATGAGTACATTCTCACCCCGGTGGCGACCACGGCATTGAGCATGGTGCTGTTTGCCTTTGCCACCTACGTCTCCACCAACGGCGCCAAGATGCTCGGCCCCATCACTTCGGTGACCTCGTCCCTGATGTTGCTGCTGACCCTCTCCTACATTCTGTTGGCAGGTGCGGCACTGGTGGGCGGCGTACAGCCAGCCGACCCCATCACGGTAGAGGCCATGGTTCCCGATTTCAGCTGGGCCTTCCTCGGCATCACCACCTGGATCTTTATGGCAGCCGGTGGCGCCGAGTCAGTGGCGGTCTACGTCAATGACGTGAAAGGTGGCTCCAAGTCCTTTGTGAAGGTGATCATCGTCGCCGGGATCTTTATCGGCGTGCTCTACTCCATTGCATCGCTTTTGATCAACGTGTTCGTCCACAGCGACACCCTGAAATACACCGGCGGCTCTGTGCAGGTGTTCGAGGGGCTGGCAGCCTACTTCGGTTTGCCTGAGATCCTGATGAACCGCTTCGTGGGTCTGGTCTCCTTCACCGCCATGTTTGGCTCCCTGCTGATGTGGACGGCGACCCCGGTGAAGATCTTCTTCTCCGAAATCCCGGCCGGCATCTTCGGCAAGAAGACGGTCGAGCTGAACGAGAACGGCGTGCCCGCTCGCGCCGCCTGGATCCAGTACCTCATCGTGCTGCCGCTGATGGTGATCCCGACCCTGGGCTCCAACACCGCGCAGGATCTGATGAACACTGTCATCAACATGACCGCCGCCGCCTCCATGCTGCCGCCGCTGTTCATCATGCTGGCCTACCTCAATCTGCGGCTGAAGCTCGACCACTTGCCGCGGGAGTTCAAGATGGGCTCACGCACCACCGGCATCGCCGTGGTCTCGGTGCTGATCGTCCTCTTCTCGGTGGGCTTCCTCGCCTCCACCTTCCCGACCGGCGCCGACATCATGACCATCATCTTCTACAACGTCGGCGGGATCGTGATCTTCCTCGGCTTCGCCTGGTGGAAATACAACCGATACGAGGCCTCCCTCAGCGCCGAGGCGCGCGCGAAAGAGGCCGAGCCAACGGCGCAGGTCGTCATCCAGCCGTCATGACCCCATCAAACCGGGTGGCCGTTGGCCACCCGCAAACCGTTGAACCAGAAAAGGAAAAGAGCATGAGCGAGACGATCGAGTTTGCCGAATTCAAACGGGTCGAGATGAAGGTGGGCAAGGTGCTGGAGGTGGTGCGTCACCCCGGGGCCGACAAACTCTACATCGTCCAGATCGACGTGGGCGGCGAGCGGCCGCTGCAGACCGTCACCAGTCTGGTGCCCTACTACAGCGAAGAGGAGCTGATGGGCAGCCAGGTGGTGGTGCTGACCAATCTCAAACCGACCAAGATGCGCGGCGAGCGATCCGAGTGCATGTTGCTCTGCGCCGAGACCCCGGACGAGAGCCAGAGCGTGCTGCTGCAGCCGCGGGTGCCGATGGCGCCGGGCACCCCGATCGTCTGACTGGTATTGCGAGCCGGTGCGGGAGACGGCACCGGTTCACCAACGAGGCCGTCCTCGCGGCCCGATCATAACAAGAGCGTAACGCGCGGGGCCGACAGACCCTTGCCGAACACATCACAGAGTCACAGCGTTACCCGCAAGGAGCGCAAGTCCACTGGAGGACACCATGTCTGAATCCGTACGCGGCACCATAGGCAAGTTTGCCTTGTTGTCGATGACCTTTGCCGCCGTGTTCAACGTGCGCAACATCGTCAACAACAACATCGAGCTGGGGCTCAGCTCCGCCCCCATCTTCCTGCTGGCGACCATCGTCTACTTCATCCCGTTCGTCTTCATCATCGCCGAGTTCGTCTCGGCCAATAAAAACTCCGAGTCGGGGATGTACGACTGGCTGAAAAAACCGCTCGGCACCCGGATGGCCTATCTGGGCTCGTTTCTCTACTGGTTCGTGAACCTGTTCTGGTTCGTCTCCCTGTTGCCCAACGTCATCGCCTACGCCTCCTACGCCATGCTGGGCTATGAGTACAGCTTCTCGCCCATGGTCACCTCAGTCATCTCCATCGTGCTGTTTGCGGCGGCGACCCATATCTCTACCAAGGGGGCAAGCTGGCTGGGAAAGATTGCCGAGATCGTGGCCTACGGGGTATTTGCCCTGTTCGCCATCTATGTACTGGGCGCCCTGATGGCCCTGAGTGGCGATCATGTGCCGGCCCAGCCCATCACCCTGGAGGCGATGACTCCCACCGTCAACTGGGCGACGCTCGGTATCATGTGCTGGATCTTCCAGGCGGCGGGCGGTGCCGAGACGGCGGCGGCCTACCTCAATGACGTGAAGGGGGGTCAGAAGTCCTTCATCAAGGTGATCATAAGCGCCGGTATCGTCATCGGTGCCATGTATGCCCTCGGTTCCCTGCTGGTGAACGTGTTCGTGCCGCGCGAGAGCCTCACCTACGCCGGCGGCATGGTGGAGATCTTCACCGGCATGGCCCAGTACTTCCAGCTGTCGGAAGCGCTGGTGGGCCGCTTCGTCGGCGTGGTGCTGTTTATCGCCATGTTCGGCTCCATGATGATGTGGACCTCGGCGCCGGTGAAGATCCACTTCTCCGAGATCCCGCAGGGGGTTTACGGCGAGAAGACCACCCAGCTCAACGAGCACGGCGTGCCGGTGCGTGCCGCCTGGTGGCAGTTTGTCTTCGTGTTCGCGATGCTGGTGGTCAACGGCTTCGGCTCCGAGTCGGTGCAGCAGATGATGAACACCGCCATCAACCTCACCGCCGGTACCGCCATGTTGCCGCCGATCTTCATCATGGTGGCCTACTTCGTGTTCCGCTGGAAACATGACGACACCCCCCGCGAGTTCCGCATGGGGTCGCGCACCTTCGGGATGGGGGTGGTGTCGGTGCTGATCGCCATCTTCGTGGTGAGCATGAGCGCCTCCGCCTTCCCGGCCGGGGTGGATCTGGTGCGCGCCTTCTTCATCAACGTCTTCATGACCGCGGTCTTCTCGGCGCTGGCCTACTGGTGGATCTCCCGCTTCGAGAAGCGTCAGGCCCGCAAGTCAGGTGGCAACGAGAAGAAAGCGGGCAGCGGCCCCCTGGCCAGCCAGCGCTGACCGGCATGTGGCACACAGGAGACGGGCGGCCTTGGTCGCCCGTTTTTTATTGGCCGGATCCGGGGCCGGAGGGGCAAACCCGTTTAGTTTTGCTGTGAGAATGTGCGTTATCGTTTAACAAAATGAAACAAATGAAGCTGCCGCTCAACTTTGCACCACAGGGTGTTCGGGGTAAGCTTGTCCCTTCGTATCCGGGGTCGCCGCCTGATGACGCCTTCCCCGTGCCCTGTCGTCCCCATCCCGTGCGGGACGCGCTTTCTCTGGAGACTCTCCGTGCGTCTGGATCCTTTTACCTCTGTGCTGATTGCCGTGGTGGCCCTGGCCTCCTTCTTCCCCTGCGAGGGGCAGGTGGCCGTCTGGTTCGGTCTGCTGACCAAGCTGGCGGTGGCGCTGCTCTTCTTCATGCACGGTGCCAAGCTGTCGCGCCAGAACCTGATGGCGGGCCTCGGCCACTGGCGGCTGCACCTGGTGGTGATGGCGAGCACCTTCCTGCTCTTCCCGCTGCTGGGGCTCTTGCTCACGCCGCTGGTGCCCCAGTGGCTGAGCCCGGCCATCTATCTCGGCTTCTTGTATCTGTGCGCCCTGCCCGCCACCGTGCAGTCGGCCATCGCCTTCACCTCCATGGCGGGGGGCAATGTGTCGGCGGCGGTGTGCAGCGCCTCGGCCTCCAGCATCCTCGGCATCTTCCTCTCGCCGGTGTTGGTGGGGCTGATGATCAATGTGCAGGGGGAGGGGGTCGATACCTGGCACTCCATTCAGGCCATCATGGTGCAGCTGATGTTGCCGTTCGTGGTGGGCCACCTGTCACGCCCCCTCATCGGTGGCTGGGTTGACAGCCACCGGCCGCTCATCGGCAAGCTGGACCAGAGCTCCATCCTGCTGGTGGTCTATGTGGCCTTCAGCGAGGCGGTGGTACAGGGGATCTGGCACCAGGTCGGTTGGTATGATCTCGCCAGCATCGTGCTGCTGAGCTGCGTCTTGCTGGCGCTGGTGCTGGGGTGGAACGTCTGGATCAGCCGTCGCCTCGGTTTCGACAAGGCGGACGAGATCACCATCGTCTTCTGCGGCTCCAAGAAGAGCCTGGCCAACGGGGTGCCCATGGCCAACGTCATGTTCCCCGCCGCCAGCGTCGGTGTCATGGTGCTGCCCCTGATGATCTTCCACCAGATCCAGCTGATGGTGTGCGCCGTTCTGGCCCGCCGCTACCGCGAGCAGGAGGCACTGCCCCAGGTACAGGAGGGGTAAGCGGTCCGGATAAAAAAAGAGGGAGGCCAGTGGGCCTCCCTCTTTCGTTTGCCGCGTCGTCAGCGTTTGCGCCAGACGGTGAGCTGGGCCACCGTGTGCTGGTACTTGCGGGCGGTCTCGCGGATGACGAAGGGGACGTCCCTCGGGGGCATGTGCTCCTCGAACTCCTCCGCCAGCAGCCGTTGCAGCGCCTGATAGGTGCCGAGGGCCTCGCCGTTTTCCCGGATGCCGCCGAGCCAGTTGGCCTTGGGGGTGTAGTCGGTCAGCCAGGTGTAGGGGCTGGTGAGCACCAGCAGGCCGCCGCTGCGAAGGCGCGGAGCAATGTCCCGCAGGAAGCGGGCAGGTTCCCGCAGCCGGTCGATCAGGTTGGAGGCGAGCACCAGGTCGTAGTCGCCGTACTTGGGCTTGAGGTTGCAGGCATCCCCCTGGCTGAAGTGGACCCGCTCGCTCTGCTCGCGACCGAGCTCGTGGCGGGAGAGGCGCGCCTCGCAATACTCCACCAGATCTCCTTCCACCGGCACCGCGTAGCGGAAGCTGTCCTGTCTTGCCAGGGTCAGGGCCACGTCGATGAAGCGGGCCGAGTAGTCCACCCCGTCCACGTGGGCGAAGCGGCGAGCCAGTTCGAAGCTGGCGCGGCCGGTGGCGCAGCCGATATCCAGCGCCCGCTCATGGCGGCCGCAGAGCTCGCTGGCAAGAGCGGCCAGAGCCTCGGCGTAGTTGGCGACCCCGAAGTGGTTCGGACCGTACTGGAAGTCGAGATACTGGGCGACCAGGGTGTCGGTTTCATAAGGGTTCACGATGACGGGCTCCTGATGGCGTGAGACCAGGTAGCGGAAGCCCGCGTGCTGGAAGAAGTGGCGACGGAAGGCATAGCGGGAGGATTTGAGTGCCTCGTTGCCGGTGCTGATCCAGCTCCCGCCCTTGATGAGGGTGTGCTTGCCGTCGAAGGTGGGGGTGGAGAAGTCGTCGTAGAGGGGGTGCACCTTGAACCCCTCGAAGCCGTCGATGGCGGTGCTGGTCCACTGCCAGACGTTGCCCACCAGATCGAAGAAGCTGCCCTGGGGGCAGGCATCCACCGGGCAGGAGGAGGCGAAGCGGGCCAGGTTGATGTTGCCGGGGGCCTCCATCCAGTCCGGCTGATCGCCGACCAGTTGCTCCCGCAGCAGCATCCACTCCCCCTCGCTTGGCAGCTGGACGGGCAGGCCGGTCTGATCCGCCTTCCAGCGGCAGAAGGCGGCGGCCTCCAGCTGGTTCACCTCCACCGGCCAGTCCCAGGGCATGGGGACCTGCTCGGTCATCAGCCGCAGTTGCAACTGCTCGGGTTCATTGGGATCGCCGACCCAGAAGGTAGGCATGCGGGCGTTGGCATACTGGCGCCAGCCGCGGCCCTCGTCATCCCACCAGGCGGGCGCTTCATATCCGCCCGCCTGCACGAAGGCCAGGTACTCGGCGTTGCTCACCAGCATGCGGCTGGCCTGGAAGGGGGCCAGCTCGATGTGGCGCTCGCCGTATTCGTTGTCCCAGCCGTAGGTGGCATCCTGCTTGCCGAGTCGCACCTGGCCGCCGGCCACCGGCAGCAGGGTGTTGACGGGGACGGCGGCGAGATCGTGGCGCGCCTCGGGGCAGACCGGCCACTGGGGCTGGCTGCGCACCCAGGCCAGGGGCAGCTGGCGGATCAGCGCGCTGGAGGTCTCGAGGTGGATGCGCTCGTGCTCTATGCCCATCAGGATGACCCAGGCCGGGCTCTGCCAATGGATGGGCAGCTCGATCGGCATCCGCTCGATGAACTCACACACCAGGGCGCGCACCCGGCCGCGGTAGTCACGCAGTTCGGCCACCGTGGGCCAGTCGTAGTGGGTTTCGTCCAGATCGTCCCAGCTCATCTCGTCCACCCCGATGGCGACCAGGGCCTCGATGCGTGGGTCGAGCCGACTCTCGATGAGACGGGCCGCCAGCAGCTTGTTGACGAAGAAGGCGGCGGTATGGCCGTAGTAGAAGATGAGCGGGTGGCGCAGGGGGATCGCCTTGTTGAACCAGGCCCGCTCGTCGGCCAGGCAGTCGAACAGCGAGTCGTAGAGATCGAAGGTCTGGCAGAAGTAGGCGAGCAGCTCGCGGCGCTTGTGGTCGGGATCGTCGCCGGTCAGCAGCGGGGTGCGGGTGGGGGCAGGCAGGCCCGGATGGACGAATGAGTGGCTGGCTTGGGTCACGCTCTGACTCCTTGTTGATTCTGGCGGGTGAAGCAGCGATGGAGTGCTCTATACGCACCAGGTATCACTATTGGCTCAACGAACCGGGGCGGCAACCAAAAAAATGGGTCAACACCCCCCTTCGGGTGTGGTCAGATTGACCAGATTGTGGTCTGAATGACTCTTTGTTATGGACCCTTCGAGCCTCGAAATATTGAAATGGATAGATAAATCATGATGTTAGCCATATGGCACAGGGTTTGCTGATTGCCACTCACCTGCCGCGCCGTGCGGCAAAGAGGAAACGAGGAGTAGCGGGATGAAATGGATGCTGGGAGTGGTGCTGGCCCTGGGACTGACCGGATGCAGCTGGCAGGATGACGTCAAGGTGCGCGGGGAGGGGGCCGTGGTGGAGCAGCAGCATCCCCTGGGGCGGGAGGTGACCCGGGTGCTGGCGGGCGTGCCCGCCAACCTGTACCTGGTGGCGGGAGAGAGCCACACCCTCAGGGTCAAGGGGGAGGCCAATCTGCTGCCCTATCTGGTGCTCACCGAGAAGGGGGAGAAGCTGGAAATCGAGGTCAAGGATGGCTACCGGCTCGACCCCACCCAGCCGCTGGAGATCACCATCACCCTGCCGACGCTGCACGAGTTGGCACTGG
Source organism: Aeromonas sp. R10-1 (assembly GCF_040908465.1). NCBI lineage: Bacteria > Pseudomonadati > Pseudomonadota > Gammaproteobacteria > Aeromonadales > Aeromonadaceae > Aeromonas > Aeromonas sp. R10-1. Next base: position 111,643 of record NZ_JBFODT010000027.1, on the reverse strand, counting down.
CGGGAGTTGGCAACGGCGCCTTGCGCGACTTCAAGGGGGATGATCTGGTGCTCTCCCTGGCGGGCACGGGGGACATCGTCGCCAGCGGGCTGACGCTGGATCGGCTGGAGGGCAACATCGCCGGGCTGGGCAACCTGGATCTGGGGCAGGGCTCCGCCCGGGTGATGGAGCTGAACATCGCCGGCGCCGGTGGCGTCAAGGGGGCCGGGCTCGCCAGCGAGGAGGTCGAGGTGAGCATCGCCGGCAGTGGCGAGGTCGAGGTGCGGGCCCAGTCTCGGCTCAAGATAGAGATCGCCGGTGCCGGTGCGGTCAACTACTGGGGCAGCCCAGCGCTGACCAGCGAGATCGCGGGCTCGGGCCAGGTGAGCCGGTTGGGGAGCTGATCCCATCACCGCAACAATGAAAAAGGCCCCTTGGGGCCTTTTTTGCAGGATGTGACACTGTGGGGCGGTGCCTCACTCGAGGGGGAGTGCGAGGCCCAGATCGGCGTTCAGGCGCATCAGCAGCCACTGCATGCCGGCGAGGTGCTGGTGGTCATGGCTGACGAGCAGGCGCACCAGACCGTCCAGGGTCACCTCCCCATAGCCGCCATAGCGGGCGCGGCGCTGCCAGGCGTCGGACGGCACCTTCTTCAGCCATTCGACGGTCTGCAGGCGGGCGGTGCGAAAGCGGTCGAGCTGCGTGGCGGTATCCTGTCGGGGGTAATCATGGTCCAGCGCCAGCTGATAGCCATCGAGGGAGGCGAGCTCCGGCAGGCTCTCCGCCAGGGTGCGACGAAACCGCACCTGATAGCCCAGCACCTCGATGTCCAGCAGGTGGCAGAGGTGCCCCCTGGCACTGAAACGCTCGGAGGGGATCCCGGCCCAGTTGGCGGGTTCCCAGTCCAGATGGCCGGTGGGGACCTGTGCCAGCAGCCGCTCGAACTGGTCCGGCATGGCCAGCAATGTGGTGAAGAGAGGCATCCTTGTCTCCTGTTTCCGGGTGAATGGCCGCCCGCTGACGGGGCGGCCACGAGCGGGTCAGCCTCAGGCCGGTTCGCCCAGGTGGTTGGCGTGAAAGCGCAGGTGTGCCTCGATGAAGCTCGCCACGAAGTAATAGCTGTGGTCGTAGCCGGCATGGCGGTTGAGCGTCAGGGGCCACGCCCGGGTGGCGGCCACTTCGGCCAGGGTGTCGATGCCGAGCTGCTCCGCCAGGAAGGGGTCGTCCAGCCCCACGTCCACCAGGGTCGGCAGGGGCGGGCTGTCGTGGTGTCGCAGCAGCTGGCAGGCATCCCACTCCTGCCACAGCAGGGGGTTGTTGCCGAGGTAGGCGCCGAGGGCCTTCTGGCCCCAGGGGCAGCGGCTCGGGTGGCTGATGGGGCTGAAGGCGGACACCGAGCGGTAGCGACCCGGCTCGCGCAGGGCGGCGATGAGGGCGCCGTGGCCTCCCATGGAGTGGCCGCTGATGGCGCGCTTCGTCGAGACCGGGAAGTGGGTCTCGATGAGCTCGGGCAGCTCCCGGGTGACGTAATCGTACATCTGGTAGTGATCCCGCCAGGGGGTCTGGGTCGCGTTGACGTAGAAACCCGCCCCCATGCCGAGGTCATAGCCGGGATCGTCCGCCACCCCTTCACCGCGGGGGCTGGTGTCCGGCGCCACCAGAGCGATGCCGAGCTCGGCGGCGATGCGCTGGGCCCCGGCTTTTTGCATGAAGTTCTCGTCGGTGCAGGTGAGACCGGAGAGCCAGTAGAGCACCGGGACTTTCTGGCCGGTGAGGGCCTGGGGCGGCAGGTAGATGGCGAAGCGCATCTCGCACCCCAGCACATTGGAGCGGTGGCGATACTGCTTGTGCCAGCCGCCAAAGCTCTTGTTGCTGCTGATGATGTCCAGATTCATGTAAGGACTCCTTGCCCCGCCCATGCGATGGGCGGGGCGCTCATGGGATCAGTAGTGGATGACGGTGCGGATGCTCTTGCCTTCGTGCATCAGATCGAACGCTTCGTTGATCTGCTCGAGGGGCATGGTGTGGGTGATGAAGTCGTCCAGCTTGAACTCACCCTGCATGTAGCGCTGCACATAGCTCGGCAGCTCGCTGCGACCGCGCACGCCCCCGAAGGCGCTGCCGCGCCACACCCGGCCGGTGACCAGCTGGAACGGGCGGGTGCTGATCTCCTGGCCCGCACCGGCCACGCCGATGATGACGGATTCGCCCCAGCCCTTGTGGCAGCACTCCAGCGCCGCGCGCATCACCTTGACGTTGCCGATGCACTCGAAGGAGAAGTCGACGCCACCGTCGGTCATCTCGACGATCACCTCCTGAATGGGCTTGTCGAACGTGTTCGGGTTGATGCAGTCGGTGGCGCCCAGCTTGCGTGCCAGCTCGAATTTGCTCTCGTTGATGTCGATGGCGATGATGCGGCCGGCCTTGGCCAGGCGCGCGCCTATGATGGCGGAGAGGCCGATGCCCCCCAGCCCGAAGATGGCGACGCTCTCACCCTCTTTCACCTTGGCGGTGTTCATCACGGCGCCGATGCCGGTGGTGACGCCGCAGCCCAGCAGGCAGACCTCTTCCAGCGGGGCGGCCGGATCCACCTTGGCGATGGAGATTTCGGGCAGTACCGTGTATTCGCTGAAGGTGGAGGTGCCCATGTAGTGGTAGATGGGCTGGCCGTCCTTGGAGAAGCGGGTGGTGCCGTCCGGCATCAGCCCCTTGCCCTGGGTGGCGCGGATCTTCTGGCACAAGTTGGTCTTGCCGGATTTGCAGAACTTGCACTCGCCGCACTCGGGGGTGTAGAGCGGGATCACGTGATCGCCGACCTTGACGCTGGTGACGCCCTCGCCGACGGACTCGACGATACCGCCCCCTTCATGACCCAGAATGCAGGGGAAGACCCCTTCCGGATCTTCACCGGAGAGGGTGAAGGCATCGGTGTGGCAGACGCCGGTGGCGACGATCCGCACCCGCACCTCGCCGGCCTGGGGCGGCATGACCTCGACCTCTTCGATGGAGAGGGGCTGACCCGGTCCCCAGGCGATGGCGGCTTTACACTTGATGCTCTGAACCTGTGCCATGAATGACGTCCTCGTAGTGGTTGGATGAACGGAAATGAGTTCGGAGATCCAGTGTAGTTTCCCGCCGATTTGGTGATAATAACGCTAAGTATCAAATCACTTTTACACACAGGTAATAATGTTCGGCTGGGAAGGGGTCTGTGAATTTGTCAGCGTGGCGGAGCAGGGGGGCTTTACCCCGGCCGCGCGCAAGCTCGGGGTGTCGGTGGCCCAGGTGAGCCGCCAGGTGGCGCAGCTCGAAGACAGGCTGCAGGCTAAGCTGCTGCTGCGCACCACCCGCCAGGTGCGACTCACCGAACTCGGGGAGATCTATTTTCGTCACTGCCGCCAGTTGCTGGACAACCTCTACGAGGCGGAGCTGGCGGTGGGACGCCATCAGGCGGTGCCCCAGGGCTCCTTGCGCATCACGGCCCCGGTCTCCTACGGCGAGAGCCGCATCGCCCCCCTGGTGAACGACTTCATGGTGCGCTTCCCCCAGCTGGAGGTGACCCTCAACCTCACCAACCAGTTGCTGGATCTGGTGCACGAGGGGTTCGATCTGGCGATCCGCCTCGGCCACCTCAAGGATTCGACCCTGGTGGCCCGCAAGCTGGCGCAGCGGGTTCCCTATGTGTGCGCCTCCCCTGCCTACACCGCCCGCCACGGCATGCCCAACAGTCTCTCGGAGCTGGCCCGTCACACCTGCCTGGTGGGCAACGGGGACGAGTGGCACTTCACCCTGAACGGTAAACCCCACAGCGTGCGGGTACGCGGTCTGCTGCAGTGCAACAGCGGCCACGCCCTGCTGGATGCGGCCATCAAGGGGATCGGCATCATCCAGCTGCCGGACTACTACGTGAGCGACCACCTCGCCCGGGGGGAGCTCATCGAGCTGCTGCCGGAGCTGCGGGCCCCCGAGGAGGGGATCTGGGCCCTCTATCCCCACAACCGCCACCTCTCCCCCAAGGTGCGGCTGCTGGTGGACTATCTGGCCGAGCGCCTCAGTGATCCCCATCAACCCGCCCTGGTGCGGCCCATCGGTTGAGCCGTCGCCCGAAACAGAAAAGGCCCGCATGTGCGGGCCTTTTGCATGGCATGAAGGGCGGGGCTATTCCCGCTCCTTGACGTAGGGGGTGCCGAGGGCCTTGGGGGCCACCGCCTTGCCGATGAAACCGGCCAGCAGGAAGACCGTCAGGATGTAGGGCAGCGCCTCGATGGCCTGCACCGGGATCGGGAAATCGCCGATGCTGACCCCTTGCAGCCGGATGGCGACCGCGTCGAGGAAGCCGAACAGCAGACAGGCCGCCATGGCGTTCCAGGGGCGCCACTTGCCGAACACCAGGGCCGCCAGCGCCATGAAGCCCTTGCCCGCGCTCATGTTGGGGATGAACTGGGCGGTCTGGGCCACCGCCAGATAGGTGCCCCCGATCCCCGCCAGCAGGCCGCCGATGATGAGGGCGGTGTAACGCATGCGCACCACGGAGATGCCTGCGGTGTCGACCGCCGCCGGGGCTTCGCCCACCGCCCGCAGCCGCAGGCCGAAGCGGGTGCGGAACAGCACCCACCAGGCCAGGGGCACGGCGGCGAAGGCCACGTACTCCAGCAGGGAGTGACCGCTCAAGAGCTCGCTGTAGAGCTGGCCGATGACGGGTACGTCATAGAGCTCCTTGGCATAGGGCAGGTCGATGGGGGCGAAGCGCGCCGCACCGGAGAGCGCCGGGGTCTGGCCCCCCTGATCGAACCAGTAGCGCCCCAGGGTCACGGTGAGACCGGCCGCCAGGATGTTGATGGCCATGCCGCTCACCACCTGATCACCCCGGTGGGTGATGGTGGCGAAGCCGTGCAGCAGGGCGAACAGGATGGAGATCCCCACCCCGACCCCCAGCCCAATCCAGGCGGAACCGGTGACGGCGGCGGCCGCCGCACTGGCGAAGGCGGAGGCTAGCAGCTTGCCCTCCAGGGCGATGTTGACTACCCCGGAGCGTTCACAAAACATCCCGGCCATAGCGGCAAGAATGAGCGGCGGAGCGGTACGTATGGTGGCATCCAGCATCAGGATCAGCATTTCGAACATGATCAGGCTCCTTTCACTTGGGCGGCCGGGCGGTTGGCAAAGGTCAGATAGGCCTGCTCGATGCGCGGGCGCAGCATGTGCTCCAGGGCGCCACAGAACAGGATCACCAGACCCTGCAGCACCACGACGATGTTGCGGTCCACCCCGAACTCGAAGCTGAGCTCGGCGCCACCCTGATAGAGGAAGCCGAACAGCAGGCTGGCGATGATGACGCCGACCGGGTGGTTGCGGCCCATCAGGGCCACCGCGATGCCGGTGAAGCCGAAGCCTTCCACGAAGTTGAGCTTGATCTGGTGCAGCTCACCCTGCAGCACGTTGAGGGCGAAGAAGCCCGCCAGCATGCCGGAGATCACCATGGCCAGGATCACCACCTTGGGGTAGGAGATGCCCGCATAGGCGGAGGCACTCTGGCTTGCGCCCACGGAGCGGATCTCGTAGCCCCAGCGGGTATGCCAGATGAAGACCCACACCAGGGCCGCACAGATCAGCGCCCAGAAGAAGCTGATGTTGAGGGGGCTGTTGGGCATGGCGATGCCGAAACCGGCCGCCAGCTCGCTCATCTTCGGCAGCCAGCTCGCCACGGCGAACACCTTGCTCTCGGTGGCCATGGATCCTGGCGGCTTGAAGACGTCTACCAGCAGGTAGGCCATCAGGGAGGCGGCGATGAAGTTGAACATGATGGTGGTGATGACGATGTGGCTGCCCCGCTTGGCTTGCAGCCAGGCCGGGATGAAGGCCCAGGCCGCGCCGAACAGGCCGCCTGCGATGATGGCCAGCGGCAGCAGCAGGGCGAACGGCAGTACGTCCCCGAGCAGCAGACAGACCAGACCGACCCCGAGGCCGCCGATATAGGCCTGCCCTTCACCGCCGATGTTGAACAGGCCGGCGTGGAAGGCCACCGCCACCGCCAGACCGGTGAAGATGAAACCGGTGGCGTAATAGAGGGTGAAGCCTATCCCCTCGCCGGTGCCGAAGGCGCCGTACCACATGATTTCGGCTGCCTCGATGGGGCTGATGTCGAGGTAATAGAACAGGATGGCCGACACCAGGAAGGCCAGCAGGATATTGACTGCGGGCAGCACGCCCACGGATATCCAGGCAGGAACACGTGCTTGGCTCATGAATGGGCCTCCTTGATATCGTCGGGGACTGGTGTGTTGACCATCATCAGGCCGAATCCGTTACAAGTGGTTGTGACCTTCATGATGTGGCCCCTTGTGATTGGCTTGCCGCCACGTCGTCGGGGACTATGTTCGCCATCATCAGGCCGATGGTGCGTTCATCCGCCCTAGCGCCGTCCAGCTCGCCGACGATGCGGCCATCGGCGATGACCAGAATGCGGTCGGAGAGGCTCATGATCTCGTCCAGCTCCACCGACACCAGCAGCACCGCCTTGCCCTTGTCGCGCATGGCGATGATCTGCTGGTGGATGTACTCGATGGCGCCGATGTCGACGCCCCGGGTCGGCTGGCCGACCAGCAGCACATCCGGGTCCTGCTCCACTTCCCGGGCGATCACCAGCTTCTGCTGGTTGCCGCCGGAGAAGTTGGCGGTCTTGTGCTCCGGGCTCGGCGGGCGCACGTCCCACTTGTCCATCTTGGCCTGGCAATCCTGGCGGATCGCCTCCTTGTCCTGCAGCCAGCCCTTGTTGTACTGGGCACGGCGGTGATAGCCGAGGATGAAGGCCTCTTTCGCCTCGAAGCGGTTGATGAGCCCCATCTTGTGCCTGTCTTCCGGGATGTGGCCGAGGCCGAAGTTGCGCACCTGCTCCGGATCGGCCGGGTGGCTCTGGCTCACCTCGTGGCGCTGCGCCCCGGCGATGGTGAAGCCGCCCTTGCTGGGCTTGAGGATGCCGCCGAGCATGCTGAGCAGCTCGGACTGGCCGTTGCCGGAGACCCCGGCGATGCCGACCACTTCCCCCGCCCGCACCTCGAAGCTGACGGATTTGACCCGTTCCACCCCGGCGTCATCGACGTAAGAGAGGCCCTCGACCTTGAGCTTGGCCTCGCCCGGCTGGGCGGTGCCCTTGTCGACCTTGAGGCGCACCTTGCGGCCCACCATCAGCTCGGCGAGCTGCTCCTTGTCGGTGTCTTTGGTGGCGACATGGGCCACCATCTCCCCCCGGCGCATGATGGAGACCTGATCCGTGATGGCCAGGATCTCCCGCAGCTTGTGGGTGATGAGGATGACGGTCGCCCCCTGATCCCGCAGCTTTTTCAGCACCTCGAACAGGTGATCCGCCTCTTGCGGGGTCAGCACCCCGGTGGGCTCGTCGAGGATCAGGATGCGGGCACCGCGATAGAGCGCCTTGAGGATCTCGACCCGTTGTTGCAGGCCCACCGGCAGATCCTCGACCTTCTCGTGCAGCGGCACCTCGAGACCATAGTCCCGTGCCAGCTCGCCCAGCAGCTTCTCGGCGGCCGCCAGGCTCTTGCCCAGGCGCCAGCCGTTCTCGGCCCCCAGGATGACGTTTTCCAATACGGTAAAGTTGTTCACCAGCATGAAGTGCTGGTGCACCATGCCCACCCCGGCGGCAATCGCATCTTGGGAGCCATGGGGTTTGAACGGATTCCCGTCGATCAGCATCTCGCCTCTGTCGGCGTGGTAGAAACCGTAAATGATGCTCATCAGGGTCGACTTGCCGGCGCCATTTTCGCCGACGATGCCGTGAATGCTGCCTTTACGAACCTGAAGGTCGATCTGCTTGTTGGCGTACACGTCGCCGAACCGCTTATCGATACCCCTTAATTCGATGGCATAGCGATCTGTCTGGTCCATGATGCAGTCCTTGCGGGTCATGAAGTAGAGACTAAAAACCGGCCCGTGCGGGCCGGTCATCACTGGTTGAGAGTCGTAGCAGTGACTCGGTATTTGCAGGATCAGTACTTACAGGAGTTGTCGCTCATGTAGTCGTGCACCTTGATTTTGCCGGCGATGATGTCGGCCTTGATGCTCTCGACCTTGGCTTTCATTTCCGGGGTGATCAGCTTGGCGTTGTTCTCGTCCAGCGCCCAGTCAACCCCGCCTTCGGCCAGACCCAGGGACTGGATGCCCGGCTTCCAGCTGCCCTTGGCGGCGTCATCCCAGCTCTTGTACGCGGCCAGACCCACGGACTTGACCATGGAGGTCAGCATGGTGCCCGGTTGCAGGTGGTTCTGGTTGGAATCCACACCGATGGCCAGCTTGCCTTCGTCCTTGGCAGCCTGATAGACACCGATACCGGTGCCACCGGCGGCGGCATAGACCACATCGGCGCCCTTGGCGAACTGGGACTTGGCCAGTTCTGCACCCTTGGCCGGGTCGGCGAAGGCTGCCGGGGTGGAGCCGGTCATGTTCTGATAGACGTCGATCTTCGGATTGATGTACTTGGCGCCTTGCTCATAGCCGCACTGGAACTTGCGGATCAGCGGGATGTCCATGCCGCCCACGAAGCCGACCTTGCCGGTCTTGGAGGCGATGGCCGCCAGGGCACCCACCAGGAAGGAACCTTCATGCTCCTTGAAGATGAGGGACTGGACGTTCGGCTTGTCGACCACCATGTCGATGATGGTGAACTGGGTGTTCGGGAACTCGGTGGCGACTTTCTCTACCGCGGAACCCATGTTGAAGCCGACGGCGACGATGGGGCCGTTGCCACGGCTGGCCAGACGACGCAGGCCCTGCTCGCGCTGGGCTTCGTTCTGGGGTTCGAACTCCTTGACCTTGACGCCTTTGTCCTTGTTGTAGACTTCGACGCCGTTGCGGAACACGGCTTCGTTGAAGGACTTGTCGAATTTGCCTGCGGTGTCATAGATGACGGCGGGCTCGGAGGCTGCCTGGGCGGACAGGGCAGCGAGGGTGAGGGCGGCCACGGTGGCCAGCTTGAGCACTTTAGTCACGATCGTATCCTTGATTGTTATGTGAGGGTCCACAACCTGTCTTGGCAGGTCATAAAGCACGCTGGCTAACTGTAAGTGAGCCAGCCCGTTGGTCAAGGGGATCATAGAGGAAAAACGTTTGCGTTAACGGTTTGAAATATAAGCAAATTGCCTTATAAGTGTTTGTTTTATGGTGTTTTTGCAGAATTAAATTCCGGGATTAATAGGGCTCGATCGACATTTGTGTTTGGATTCATGACGTTAGGCGCAACCGTTTTCCTCCCCTGATGAAAAAACTGGCTTCTATCGGCACCAGCCCTGCGGCCTCATCGACGCCACGTTGGCGGGCGGGCTGGCTGATCGCCAGGAGGTCCGCCCCGGGTGTGACAGCCCACGATGGGTGGCTATTTCCCCTCCCAGGGCCGTCGTCTGTGGCCGTTTTTCCTGCTCGCTCGGGGCCTGCGTGATGGCAAGCACACTCATATGGAAATGCATTGGTGTTTGTCATATGGGTACGCTAGGTTATACCCGGATTAACTTGGCCCCCGGGATGGGGCCGTATTTTTGACATTTGTTCGGGTGATAAAAATGAAAAAAAACGTGCTGAGTATGGCAGTGGCTTGTGTGTTGTCCGGTGTCATGTTGACCGCTTGCGGGGGCGGTGGTGACGATAACGGTGGCGGCAGCAATGGTGGCAACAATGGCGGTGGCACCGACACCGGCAGCAAGCCTCTTCACACTGCCGTCTTCCTGGATTCCGTCGTGGGTGGCCTCGACTATCGGTGCAACGATTACACCGGTGTCACCAATGCCAAGGGTGAATTCCTGTTTGATGATGGCGACACCTGCGAATTCGCATTGGGCAACCAACGCCTGGGGGCGGTGACCCTCAAGGCGGGCAACTCGCTGGTGACCCCTTACACCCTGGCGGGTGACGACAAGGAGAAAGCGATCCGCATTGCGGCATTGCTGCAGACGCTCGACAGCGACAGCAATCCGGAGAACGGCATCACCCTCGACAAGGCGCAGGTCGCGCAACTGGGGATCGTCGAACTGGGTAGCGATGACGCCTTCAACACCTCCCTGGTCGAGGCGCTGAAAACAGCGGGCCTCACCAAGGCCGTCGTCTCTCTGGCTGCGGCGAAAGCCCACCTCTCCGCCACCCTGGCTGGCGTCAATGGCCGCTCCGTGGCGGTCGACAAGGTGCTGAGCGATCTGCAGGGACTGACCGATCTGAAAAACCTGGACGTCGAGAGCAAGTTCAAGGAGTACAAGGAGACCCTGCAGGCCGAGACCGGTGAGAGCGGCAAGGCCGATCGCCAGATCGTGCTGGCCATGCTGACCATGCTGGAGGTGACCAACAACCCCGTGGTGGCTGAACGCCTGGGCTTCACCTCGTCCGCCATTGGCAGTGGTTACAGCACCAGCCTGGCCAAGGTGATGGATGTCATCATCCACACCCCCGGCACCGCCTCCGTGGCGCTCAAAGGTGGCAAGGGATATACCCGTGACGTGGCCAAGCTGATGGGCGCCTATGCCGACAGCCTGGAAAACGTCGCGGCTGCCCTGGCCGATATCCAGGATCCGGATTACAGCGCCACCTATGGCGATGACGATACCGTCACCCTCAACCTCGACGGTGCCAAGGCACTGCGGGCGTCTGCGATGGCGATGGCATCGGCCCTCAACATCGCCGCCTCCTACCAGTACGGTCCGGACAGCGCCTATGTCACCCAGCAGGAAGAAGTGACCTTGCCGCGTATGCACATCAAGGACACCTGGGGCATGCAGCCGACCACCACCTATGAAGAGAGCAGCAGCACCTTCGAGACCCAGTTCAGTCAGCAGGAAATCGAGCCGGATGCGCTGGTGGCGCACGCCGATTTCTTCCGTTTGACCGACGATGCCAAGGCACGGTTGGCCAAGGCCAAGTCGCAGTTGAAGGATGCGGTGAGCCTCGCTCTGACCATCGATCAGAGCAAGCTGGACGAATCGTTGACCCAGGATGAGATCGAGGCCAATGCCGCGACTCTCAAGGAGCTGGCGAACCACTTTGCAGGCACTGTGCCCACTATCCAGTGGGAAAGCGTCGAGACCCGATACGTCAATACCGGCATGGGCTGGCAGCCTCAAGAGGTGGGGGTGAAGTACAACATCAATGTGCTGCCGTTCTTCGATGAGATGCTGGATCGCAGTGACATGACCATCAAGGTGACCGGCGGCTGTGATGGCGCCGTGGGGGCGCGGGATGCCGAGCTGTCCAAGGCCATGGGAGAGCCCATGTGTCTCATCACGAGCGACGAGTTCAAGGCACTTGCCCAGAGCGATCGCGGCGCACTGAAGTACATCGGCTGGATGCAGGAAGATCAGGAGAGCCACACCGCCATCTATGCCAAGGGGGTGGGTTATGACTGGTCAACCCAGATGACGCCGGTGGCCGGGTCGACCTTTGACAAGGTATTCGTCTCCTGTACCGACCTGGATGACAACAAGGTCAGCTGTGCCGATCAGCTGTAAACCAGTGGGAGCGCTCCTGACGGGGGCGCTCCTGTTGTGGATGCCGGTGGCACAGGCTGCCGGCATGCTGACGCGCTACACCGATTATCGGGAGCGTGTCTTCGATCGTCAGGGTCAGTTGCAATATCAATTGACCACCCACGAATACTTGCAGCGGATGCCCAGCGGGCGTCCGTCATTGTCCAGTCTGTTTGCGTTGCGAGAGATGCAACGAGCATCACTGCAGCTCAAGCAGGGCACCTTGATGGTGAATGACGTCATCGTGCGCTTCGAGCATGGGCATTATCAGGACGGCATGCTGGTGATGGGGAACACGGAAGTGACCCTGCCTGAGGGCCGCATGCTGGCCGCTTCACTGCGATTTGATCCCGTCCAGCAGGTGCTGGATGCCCCCCGCGCCCGGTTGCTCAGCTTTTCCGGTGAGGTACTGGGCCAATACCGGGACTATCACCGCCCCCTTCGTTGATCCTGCCGGTTGGTCTCTGGCGGCTCAGGCCGTATAATCCCCGCCTGTATAAATAAACAGGAGTGGTGATGGACGTTTCAACCCTGCTCGACGGGCTCAATGACAAGCAAAGAGACGCGGTGGCGGCCCCCCGTTGCAACCTGCTGGTGCTGGCCGGTGCCGGTTCGGGCAAGACCCGGGTGCTGGTGCACCGTATCGCCTGGCTGATGCAGGTGGAACGCTGTTCACCCTTCTCCATCATCGCGGTCACCTTTACCAACAAGGCGGCGGCCGAGATGCGCGGCCGGGTCGAGAAGGTGATCGGCGACGGCGTGCGCGGCATGTGGATCGGCACCTTCCACGGTATCGCCCACCGCCTGCTGCGGGCCCACCATCTGGATGCGGGCTTGCCGCAGGATTTCCAGATCCTCGACTCCGACGACCAGTACCGCCTCATTCGCCGGGTGCTCAAGGCGCTCAACCTCGACGAGAAGCACTGGGCCCCGCGCGCCGTGATGGGCTACATCAACGGCAAGAAGGATGAGGGCTTGCGCCCCGGCGACATCGACCTCTACGGCGATCCCGTCACCCGCACCTATCAGCAGATCTACAAGACCTATCAGGAGACCTGCGATCGCTCCGGGCTGGTGGACTTTGCCGAGCTCCTGCTGCGCGCCCACGAGCTGTGGCTGGGCAAGCCCCACATCCTCGAGCACTACCGCGACCGCTTCCAGAACATCCTGGTGGACGAGTTCCAGGATACCAACGGCATCCAGTACGCCTGGCTGCGCATGCTGGCCGGCGACACCGGCAAGGTGATGATCGTCGGCGACGATGACCAGTCCATCTACGGCTGGCGCGGCGCCAAGATTGAAAACATCCAGCGCTTCCTGACCGACTATCAGGGGGCGCAGACCATCCGCCTCGAGCAGAACTACCGCTCCACCGCCAATATCCTCAAAGCCGCCAACAGCGTCATCGCCAACAACTCGGAGCGCCTTGGCAAGGAGCTGTGGACCGAAGGGGCCGAAGGGGAGCCGATTTCGCTCTACGCCGCCTTCAACGAGGTGGACGAGGCCCGCTTCGTGGTTGGCCGCCTCAAGGATTGGAAAGAGAAGGGGGGTCTGCTCGCCGACTGCGCCATCCTCTATCGCTCCAACGCCCAGTCACGGGTGCTGGAAGAGGCGCTGATGCAGGACGCCATGCCCTATCGCATCTATGGCGGCCTGCGCTTCTTCGAGCGGCAGGAAATCAAAGACGCCATGGCCTACCTGCGCCTTATCAACAACCGTGGCGACGACGCCAGCTTCGAGCGGGTGGTCAACACCCCGACCCGCGGCATCGGCGATCGCACCCTGGAGATCCTGCGCAATAACGCCCGGGATCAGGGCCAGAACCTGTGGCAATCGGCCAAGGCACTGCTCAATGACAAGGTGCTGACCGGCCGCGCCGGCAACGCGGTGCGCGGCTTTGTGCATCTCATCGACGCGCTGGAGGAACAGGTCTCCCTGCTGCCACTGCACCAGCAGGCGGACATCGCCATCCAGCACTCCGGCCTCAAGGCGATGTATCTGGCGGAAAAAGGCGAGAAATCCCAGGCGCGGGTAGAGAACCTGGACGAACTGGTCACCGCCTGTCGCCAGTACCAGCGCCCGGATGAGCTGGAAGACATGAGCGATCTCTCCGCCTTCCTCGCCCACGCGGCGCTGGAGTCCGGCGAGAATCAGGCGGACGAATATGCCGACGCGGTGCAGCTGATGACCTTGCACAGCGCCAAGGGGCTGGAATATCCCCTGGTGCTGCTGGTCGGGGTGGAAGAGGGCATGTTCCCCAGCCAGCAATCCACCGAGGAGTCGGGGCGGCTGGAGGAAGAGCGCCGCCTCTGTTACGTGGGCATGACCCGCGCCATGGAGAAGCTCTACATCTGTTATGCGGAAAGCCGCCGCATCTACGGCCGCGAGATGTTCCACAAGCCGAGCCGCTTTATCCGCGAGATGCCCGCCGAGTGCCTCGAAGAGATCCGGCTGCGCACCCAGGTGAGCCGCCCCACCCAGTACGGCCGCTTCAGCCAGAACGAGGTGCAGCAGAGCTTCGACGCCAGCGGCATCAAGCTCGGCCAGCGGGTGCTCCATCCGAAATTCGGGGAGGGGATCGTGCTCAACTTCGAAGGGGTCGGCCAGCAGAGCCGGGTGCAGATCCAGTTCGACGAGGTCGGTGCCAAGTGGCTGGTGACGGCCTACGCCAGATTGGCAGCGCTCTGACGTTTTTACCCGACCAACCCGGGTCATCTCTAATCCGGGTTGGTTTATTGCCGCGTAGGTGGATGTCAAACAATATTTATTTACATTTATTTGTTAAGTAAACTCGGATGTACATGTCCAGTAATTTATTTAACTCCGTGTTTACAGCATCATGTTTCTGTGGGCTGCGAGCTTTTGATAAACTTTTTTCCAAAAATTTTGAAGATAATTTTACTACTATTTTGTCATGTCTGTCATATAACTCTTTCACCCAATTCAATTCTTTGTTTTTTTCTAGGTTATTTGAGTGATCTCTATTTACAATAAAAGCCAGTCGCCCGTATTCTTTACTCATGTAAGAGCTGATCTGTCTATATTCATTTGCACCTAATTCATTATAGTTTTTAATTTCAAATATAACCTGCCTAGTTTGATAATCAGACAGCACTCGTTTCCAAACAGCAGTATCACCTAAGTTGGTAGCTACAATGTCACGCTGCTGTAAACCATTCTTGTTGGAATGGAGTTCAATATTAACAAGGTCGGTTGCAAATATTACCCTGATTGTTTTTAAGCACCATTGCTCAAAATCATGAGCTCCTGCTATACCTTCAGGAATTGAAGATAGCTCTTGAAGTAATGCTCCAATTTGCTGCTTTCTTTGTTCTTCTGAAACAGAGCTTACTTCAATATCATATTCATCATGAATATCCTCTGCTTCAGCCGCACGCAACTGTGATTGTGTAGCACCAAGAGCCAACCAATAACATGGGTGTATTAAAAATTTTGATTCAATAGAAAAATCTCGATCAGGATCCTTACCATCATGACAAAAAACATATGATGATGACTGCTTATTGTAAAGACCAAGGAAACCTATGCTATATAGCCGCTGTATAACCTCGGGTACACTCCTAAACAATAGTATATCTTGAAGTTTGTTTTTCTCTTTCACATCAGATCTTTGGAGTGTAAATTCAATAATCGATTCTACACTACTAAAAGACAGCTCAGGGCTAGTATTACTAAATTGAGAAACAAATTCATCAAGGGCAGGAAAAACCACCTCATACTCTTTTTGTAAATCATTCAATCTATTTATTGATATGGTTTTTGCTGTAACATCAATATCTTCAAGTATGATCTCTCGTCTATCTTGTGAATTTGCTCTTAAAAAAGCATCATTTAATAGTACTAAAATGTCCCTTGGCCTATATAACGTTAACTTCAGGGTTAATCTAAACCCTTCTTTTGCTTTTAATTCATTTGCAGTGCAGGCATTCCATACACGAGTGTTATTCTCGATTTTTAAATCAAATGCAACACGCAGCCTGTTGCAAACCATATTGTAAAGATTGTATTCATCCCAATGCAACCTTAATGCCTGCCCCTCGATGTTTCTTGTGAAGTCAGGGTCCATTTTAGATATTGCTCTATAAATGTTGTCTCGCACAAATGCAAAAGCAGACACTCTCCCATTTAAACGCTGACGAATATCCGAGACTGCTTGAATGAACCCATCGATAATTGCAACCCCGCTGGGATCTGGTGAGTACCCCTCATCAAGTCTATCTGCAAATATTACAACTTGATATCCTACTCGACTTAAACAATCTAAAATAACCTCTTCTAACAACTCAAGTTCAAAATCATCAGATAGATCAGCTATTTTTGCCTCAGAGGAACTTCCTTTCTTTTTATCAAAAATAGAATTTAGTTTAATTCTAATTTTACTTGCTATATTCTTCTTTCTTGCTCCCCAAGATGAAATATGATGCTCAATAGATTTAATATCAAGATGTGATTTTAATTTGTAATGGTTTGTTAATTCAACTAATACTTCCATGCATATTGCATATCTCCATGCCAGTTTACTTCCAGCCTTCACATGTAAATAGTTATCTCCAAACTCTCTCATAGTATCTCTAAAACCAATAATATGCTCCTCTACAGGAGCTATATTCATGACGTGAGTTTTTGGTTTTTGATGCCAATGTTTCGATAACATATGTACAAGAGCGCTCTTCCCTGTCCCTCGGCGACCAACTATTATGCAGCGTTCATTGGATTCTAATAAAGCTTTGTAGTCTGATGTCGGCCAAAATGCAGCTTCTAACATTTTTGTATCGTGTTCTGCACGAATATCTCCAAGAATATTTGATTTCATCGCCTTCCCTAATAAGTAAATGATATCTGGAACAATACGTTATTTATATGCGACAATTTCTTATTAGCTTCACTATATCTACTTTTTTATATCTAACGCCAACAAAATGAGAGTCTGGGACACACAGCTTTCTGACAGAGGCATAGCTGGTGAGGCTACGCCTCATTTGTTAGATAAACGTATCGGATCACTTAACCAACTTGCTCTCCATCACCCCTTGTTTGCCCTCCTCCTCACTGACCTGACTCAGCTTGGAGCGGGCCATCAGTAGATCCATTTCGACCTCATGCCAAACGCAGCAGTTTTTGCCCGCCTCGGCACTAAGAGTCTGGGTGGCGTCGTTCTCCGACCTGTAAGAGATGCGGCTGCCCGGTGCATTCTGTTTTGGTTGGAAGAAAGGCAAATAAAGGTTCGCATGGGGCCTTGCTGACACGCAATCGCTCAGACTGGTACCGATGTGACGGGATTCAATATTTCAACAATTAACGGACATGGCGTACCGCTTTGACGCTGAAACCAGCCAAGGCATACTGCCCCGTCACCAGATGGGAGTCATTGATGTCTACATGGATACCGACACTGCACCGGTTGGGGTTGTGGTTGTTGCGAAAAACGGTGCTGGCGCTGCTGGCCAGCCTGCTGTTTATGATCTCGTTTACCCTGTTCCAGTACGCTTCCTGGTGGCCAACGCTGTCAGACAATGCATTCCTTGTGTGGGGCGGCTCCTATCAAGGAAATACCTTTGCCGAGCTGGCTCTGCCCATGCTGAAGCTGGGTGCCCTTCTGGGCACACTCTTCTGGCCTCTGTTTTTGCTGACGCCCCGGCCGCTGTTGCTGCCGCTCTTTGCCGGGCTCTGGTTGTGGCAGACCTATGACATCGCCTTGATGACGGCAACCGCGTCGACCTGGCTGCCCCACGAGATCATCTGGACCTTTATCCTGCCTCACACCCACTGGCTGCTGCTCACCCTGTTGTCGCCGCTGCTGCTGATCCGCCAGCTTGGCAGGCGACTATTTGCGGATACATCGGCAACACAGGCAGGGGGCGTCATCCTGGACGACGGACGGTAGCCAGGGGGATCGACCGATTAGGTGAACGTCCGATTACGCTTCGCTAATCGAACCTACAGGTTGTTGCTCGCATGTCTGGCTGAGCCGCCTATCGGGCTTACCTCAACTGAAACGCTTTGACGAGAAATTCGATAAAGAGCCGCACGTTGCGGGACTGCTCCTTGTGGAAGGGGTAGACGGCGAATAGGGCGTGGGGGTCGGGTTGCCAGTCGGGGAGCAGTTTGACCAGGGTGCCGTCTGCCAGTTCGTTCGACACGAATTCATCCGGTACCAGGATCACCCCAAGCCCCTGCACCGCCGCCTGTTTCAGGGCGATGCCGTTGTTGGCGCAGAAGCTGGCGGGGGGCAGCTCCACCGCCACGCTCTCCGCGTCCCGGGTGAAGAACCACTTGTTGGGGGAGGAGGAGAGGCTGTAGCGCAGGCAGTTGTGGCCCTTGAGATCCGCCGGGTGGGCAGGCTGGCCCGCCTCCTTCAGGTAGTCGGGGGCGGCGCAGAGCACCCGCTGCACCTCGCACAGGGGTTTGGCGCGCAGGGTGGAGTCCTCCAGGGTGCCAGCCCCCCGGATCACCACGTCCAGCCCCTGATCCACCAGATCCATGTAGGCGTCGCTCAGGATCACCTCGATGCCGATTTCCGGATAGCGGCGCTGGAATTTGCAGACGAGGGGGTTGAGGCGGATCAGCCCGTAGGACATGGGCATGCCGATCCTCAGCCTGCCCCTGGGGGTGAAGGAGGCGGCCATGATGGACTGGTCGGCGGCCTCCAGGCTGTCCAGTACGGCGCATATCTGGCCGTAATAGGCCATGCCCGCTTCGGTGACGCTCAGCCGCCTGGTGGTGCGGTTGATCAGCGCAATGCCGAGAAAGGCTTCCAGCTCGTTGATGTTCTTGCTGACCGCCGCCTGGGAGAGGCGCAGGTCGTCCGCTGCCGCCCTGAAGGTGCCCATTTCCACCACCCGGCGAAAGACGTTCAGCGCCGTGATCTTGTTCATCCTGCCCCCGTTAATTCACTACTGGTAAATGATGGCGCCATCATTGCGCACTTTTATCACAATAGTGCGGTTCCCCGGGGTGTCCACCCCCCATCCCCCGCCAGACAGAGAGTTGCCCGTGGCAGATCGGCCCGGATCATGGCCCTCCGGGGCGTGGCGGGCCCGGCAGAGACGCAGACGAAAGAGAGGCGATGGGCCCCGGCCCGTGACGGCAGGCATAAAAGCAGGCGGCAGGGCCCGGGCCCCGCCGCCAGATGGCACGCACCGGCTTACTGCACCTTGCCGGGGGCGGGGGGCAGGGTAATGCCGACATCGGCCCAGGGGTTGGTGCCAAGCAACTGGGCGTGGGGCACGTCGGCCTGGTAGCGCATGGTGAACGCCCTGGGCCCGTGGGCGAAGGCCACCAGCAGCCCCTGTTTTGCATCCATCAACCCGGCGTGCATGCCGAGCCCGTGATAGCTGACGCGCACGGCCTTGTCCTCCAGGCCCACCTTGTCTATCTGGAAGCGGGCGATGCTGCCGTCTTTGAGGGTAAAGCCCCAGCGGAACGGCCCGCCGCTGACCACCGTCATCACCTCGTCGATGTCGGTGCCGTCCTCGGCGGAGTTGACGTGCATGCGGCCATATTTGCCGAGCACGGCGCTGCGGGTGCGCTCGTCCAGCGCCATCAGGTCATAGACCTTGGGGTAGGGGCCGACGCCGGTCTCCTCGGTGGCGACGCCGCCCCCTTGCACCGCAGGCTCGCGCCCTGCGAGCCTGGCCTGCTCCAGCAGTTCCCCCTGACTCAGGTTGAAGGCCGCAATCAGGGCGCCGTGCTCCGCTTTGGTCAACGCGCGGCGGTGGGAGGCTTCAAGCAGCGGCCTGGCGGCGTCGGGGATGTCGACGGTGACCACGTTGACGCCGATGGGGTTGAGCGCGTTGTTGACCGCTTCGATGCCGGTCACGGCGGGGCGGCCATCGCTGAACTGCACCGAGACAAGGTCACCGGCGAAGGTGTTGAAAGAGAAGGCCGAGGCGAGGGTGCCGGCCAGCAACGGGATAGGGGTGAGTTTCATACAAGACTCCTCGTTAAGGTTCGAGAAGCAGTCTAGGGCGGTGATGTGTTCACTGAAATGACACTCGAATGATATGAAAATTCACTGACAGTAATGAATGGCGGAACAAAGGGACGAGCACGCCTGCCAGGTGCACCATGCTGCGTCACAAAAAGGGTGAAAAAAGCACAAAAAGTGATGATCCAGTCATTAGCGAGATGCATATGCCCGTGGGGACCAACCAATGGAGAATGACCAGATGAAATGGATTCAACGTTGTGCCGCACTTGCAATGATATTGGGTCTGACTGCGTGCGGAGGCAGTGAGAATGACAGCAGTCCGCCCAATGCGGCCATCAGGATCAGCCACCTCGCCCCCGATGCCCCCAGGGTGAATGTCAATGTCGATGGGGCTGCCTTCCTGACGGCCGTTGATTTTGGCTCGAGCAGCGGGCTCAAGCCGGTGGCGGCTGGCAGCCACGAGGTGGCTGTGGACGGGATTTTGCCGAGCGGTACCAAGACGGTCATCGGGCCGGTCTCCCTCGACCTCAAACCCGACACCCAGTACGACGTGCTGGCCGTGGGTAAACTGACGGGCAGCGGCGATACCGCGTTTGGCCCGCTGGTGATTGAACGGCCGGACCAGATGCCCGCTGGCGGCGAGATCCGGGTGCAGGTAGTGCATGCCGCCCCGAGCGCACCTGCGGTGGATGTTCATGTCACCGCGCCCGGTGCCGCATTGGGCAGTCCGACGCTGTCCGGCATTCCCTTCAAGACCTATAGCGATCCCCTGACTCTGCCGGCCGGGGAGTATCAGGTCAGGCTGACGCTGCCGGGCAGCAGCGATGTGGTGTATGACTCGGGTCCATTGTCTCTCACCGGCGGTGCGGATCTGCTGATTGCGGCGATCGACAACCTGGGGGCGGGGCCAAGCCCGGTCAAGCTGCTTGCCATCGACAGCGCTGGTGCAACCCCTCTCCTGTCTGTGGATGAGCAGGCCCAGTTGAGGGTGGTCCATGGGGTTGCTGACGCCCCGGCCGTGGATATCCGGGTCAATGGTGCCGCCCCGACCGCCGCACCGTTGCAGGGGCTGGCGTTCAAGGGAAATACCGGATATCTGGATCTGGCGGCGGCGGATTATGATTTTGTGGTCACGCCGACGGGCGCCACGACCCCTGAAGTGATCAATGCCAGCGACGTGCCGCTCAAGGCGGGCACCCGCTACTCCCTGTTTGCCGTCGGCCAGTTGCTGGATCCCGCAGGCGAAACCATTGAGCCCTTGCTGCTGACGGACACGGGCCGCGCGGTGGCGACAGAGGCGCAGCTTCGCGTGCTTCATGCGGCACCCACGGCTCCGGCAGTGGACGTTTATCTGACGACAGGGTCAGACATCAGCGCCAGCACCCCCGTGCTCAAGGCTGTGCCCTTCAAGGGGGATAGCGGGTATCTTGCGGTTGCCGCCGGAGACTATTTTGTCACCGTCACCGCCTCGGGTGACAAGAGCCCGGTCATTGGCCCCCTGCCGGTCACCTTGTCGACCAGCCAGGTATTAACTGCGGCGGCCTTGTCTGACAGCGTCGGGGGCGTCGATCCCGAGTTGCTGATCCTGGAAGACATCAGCAGCAGTCAATAACCCCCTCTCTCATCAAGAGCAGGGGTGACTGGACCCGGACTGAACTGTCAGTCCGGGTCTTTTTATGGCCTGCCGCTGGCCGTGGGGATCCTGGCAGTCCGGGGGTGACCAGAAAGAGTCGGCCCGGCATAGAGCCGTCAGGCCCGGGTTGTGGTATGACTCTGGACGTTACTCATCAGAACCTGTCGGAGGAAGAGACAATGCTGGCGTTGATCACCACGGCGCACCACACCTGCTACCCCAATCCCATCGCCTTTCGGGCCGGAGAGCGGGTGCGCATCGGCCACGAGGACGACGAGTTCCCGGGCTGGGTGCGCACCTTTACCGGAGACGGCAACGAGGGGTGGGCGCCCTTGTCCCTGCTGACCCCGATCGGCGCCGGGGAGGCGCAGGCGCGCCAGGACTATACCGCCCGGGAGCTGGATGTGGCGGCGGGGGAGCGGGTTCGAGTGGAACGGGAGCTGGCAGGCTGGCTCTGGGTACATAACGAAGCGGGGCAATCAGGCTGGATCCCGGCCAGCTGCATCGCCTCGCCCTCGTAAAGTGGCAGCGGCTCGGAGAAGGAGTAGAGCGGAGAGAGAAACCCGGCCAGCGACGGGGCGCGGCGGCCGGGTGAATTGTAAAGAGTAGGGTGACGGAAAACGGGATCAGCCTAGTCTAATCAACTCGATGGGGGCGTAGCGCTCCTGGCTGTTTGTCAGCAGCACGCACTTCTCATGTTCCGCCTCATAGGGGGTCAGGTTGTCGGTGTGCGCCTCCTTGAGGGTGTCGACCGCGCCGGTGGTGGCAATCATCACCCGTTGGCCCAGGGTCAGCACATTGCGGTTTCGATCGTAGATCTTCATGGCATTCTCCTTGTGGGATGGGTGCCCCGGCCCGTGCCGGGGCAGCGGGCTCCAGACTACGCCCCTCGAAAAACGAGATGCCTGTCACAGATCAAAAAAAGGGGAAAGAGGGACTCGGTGCGGCGACGGGGTATGGCGCTCTGGCCTCGCAGCCCGCCGGTGATCGCCACTGCCTGTCGCAGGGCAAGGAGGACGCCCTCGCTTTTCATCCCCTCGGGCTCGCACTGCAAGGGGGATGCGCTATAGTGGAGCCGCTCGTTTTACTGCCTTCAACCAACCGAGAGTGCATTATGAATCGTGATATCGCAGCCCAGTTCATCAAGATGCTGACCAACCTGGACCAGTGTCTGGCCAAGGCCGAGGCCCACGCCGAGGCGAAGAAATTCAACGTGGACAACTTCTTCAATGAGCGCCTCATCGTCGACATGCTGCCCCTGAGCAAGCAGGTGCTGATCTGCTGTGACAGCGCCCGCGCCGTGGTGGCCACCGCCAGCCTGAGCGAGCCGCCGGTGCTGGGGGATGATCCCAAGACCATGGCGGATCTGCGCGCCCACGTGGCCAAGACCATCGCCTACCTGCAAGGCAAGCTGGACGCCGATTTCAGCCAGTATGCGAGCGGCCACTACTACCCCTACTGGGCCGGTGGCAAGGGGATGGACGGCCACAGCTGCGTGCATGAGTACGGCATCCCGAACTTCTACTTCCACCTCACCATGACCTATGCCCTGCTGCGCCAGGCCGGAGTGGATCTGGGCAAGCGGGATTACCTGGGCGGTCTGAACCTGCAATAAACCGCGCTTCAGCGACGACAAAGCCTGCCCCCTGGCAGGCTTTGTCGTTTTCGGTCCGGCTCAGCGCCCCAGGTTGTCGGCCAGTTGTTTGGCGCGACTTGCGGCCCACTGATCGATCATCTTCTCCATCTCCAGGGCGGTGATGGGGGAATCCTTGTGGGTGGTGTCCGGGCTCTCGCGCGCATCCATCACCCGCACCAGCAGCTTGCCGCTCTGGGCGTCGAGCAACTGGGCCATGCTGCCCACCCTGAGCAGATAGGGCTCCTTGCCTATTACCTCGCGGGTGACGTTGATGGCGATCTTGGCGGGCAGCAGATCCCGCAGCTTGGGGTCGGGCCGGGTCAGGTCGAAGTTGGTGATGGCCGCCTGCACCCGCATCACGCCGGGACCGGGTTCGGTGGCAATCTTGACGCCCTGCTTCATCAGCTCCCGCTGGAAGGTGGCGTGGTAGTAGCGGCCGATCTCGTTCTGCTCGTTGGCGGTCAGCAGATACCACTGGCCGTTCTCCTGGCGGATGAATTGCAAGGGGTCGAGCAGCACTGCGTGGTACTGGCGCAGATCCACGCCGGGTTCCTTGTAGATGCGCTGGTTGGGGTTGCTCTCGCTTTGCTGGAAGGCCGTGAGCGGAATCGCCTGCAGGCTGTGGGTGACCTGGTTCTTCACGGCGCACCCGCCCAGCAGGGCGGCGGCCATGGTCATCATCAAGACTCGTTTCATGGGGGCTCCTGGCGGTGGATGGTCGCTGCAAGAACGCAGCCCGCCCTGCCCACAGAGATACCTGATCAGGCCCCTATCTCACAAGGGGTATCTGTGTGGGGGCTACCGGGGGAGCCCCCGTGTCGGGTCACTCGGCGGGGATCTCGGGCTCCACCAGGGTGGCGAGCTGCATCAGGGACTCCTGCCAGCCGAGGTAGCACATCTCCACCGGGATGACCGCCGGAATACCCGCCTGTTCGATGGCGAGATCGGTGCCGCACAGCACCTGGGTGAGGGTGATGGTGACCTGCATCTCCCCCGGCAGGTTGGGGTCGTCGAAGCGGTCGGTGTAGCGGATGCGCTTGCCCGGCTCCAGCGCGAGATACTCGCCGCCGAAGGCGTGGGTGTGGCCGCTGGCAAAGTGGGTGAACGACATCCTGAACTGGCCGCCGACACGGGCATCCAGCGCCGCCACCTTGCAGGTGAAGCCATGGGGCGGCAGCCATTTGGCCAGGGCGTCCGGCTCGATAAAGGCTCTGTATACCCGCATCGGCGGGGCCTTGAGTACGCGATGCAGAGTGACTGTGTTCATGGGGGACTCCTCTTGGTGGCAACAGGGACGGGTCGCAGCAAAGATAGCCGTGATCCCCGTGGCCTGCGGGGGTGCGTCGCCTCCTTTCGCCTGCAGAGAGGATTTTTCGTTTTCTCTTCAAGGAGTTGATCAAGATAGAGGTTATTGTCACCGTTCGCTCATATAATCGCCGCCATGCAAGCGACTCGGAAGGATTCGATGACACAGCTGATGGCGGCCCTGCTGGGGCTGTTTTACGCCAGCCTGATCTGGGCGGCGCCCGTCCCCTTCGTGACGGCCCCCGGCCCCCATGCCACGCAGGGGAGGCTGGAGCCCCTGCTCTCCTGGTTCTCGGGGGAGTTTTCCAGCCAGGAGCAGGCCACCTTCGATGCCCGCTTCACCAGCGCCGAGCTGCGGCTGGTGGAGATCTGGCCCGGGGAGGGCCCCTTCCGCTGGGTCTATGCGGAGCAGTTTCTGACCGAGCGGGCGCAGCGACCGTTTCGCCAGCGCATCTACCGCTTCTCCTCCCTGCCCGATGGCCGCATCCTGATGGCCGAACTGACCATGCCGAGGGCCACGGATTTTGCCGGCGCCTGGCGTCGGCCCGAGCTGCTCGACTCCCTCACCCCGCAGCAACTCTCCCTGCGCGAAGGGTGCGAGATCTGGCTGACCCGCCAGCCGGGCGGGGAGTACAAAGGACAGACCCGGGTCGGGCATTGCGCCACCGATTTTGGCGGTGCCACCACCCTGGTGCAGTACCTCTGGATCGGCCCGGACAGCGTCCGGTTGCTGGACAGGGCCTATGACAACGGCGCCCATCAGCGCTGGGGCAGCCCGGGGGAGGGTTACGTCTACCTGCGCAAGGGGATGCGGCGCGGGGAGTAGTCGCGCGGTCCGTCAAGGCCCCTCCCTGTTTGCCGCCAACAAGGACGTGCCGGTCAGGCCGCTGGCCAGTGCCCTTGCAGATCCACCAGGATGGAGAGGCTGACCGCGCCAAACAGCAGGCCTGTCATCAGGTTGAGCGGGCGCTGGATGCGGCCGAGCAGGTGCTGGGCGCGGGGGGTGGAGAGGCTCCAGGCCAGGGCGCTGAACCAGACGAGGGAGAGCAGGAACAGCTCCAGGATCAGCAAGCCCCGGGTCAGGCCATCCACCTGGGGCGTCACCATGGCGGCCAGCAGTCCCATGAAGAACAGCATCGCCTTGGGGTTGAGCAGATTGGTGGCCAGCCCGCTCTTCACCCCCTTGCGCCAGCCCGGCCGCTCGCCTCCGGCGCGCAGCGCCAGATCCCCGCTTCCCTGCCAGGCCGCTTTCAGCGCCCCCCAGCCCAGCCAGCCCAGATAGAGGGCACCCACCAGTTTCACGGCGAGAAAGAGCCAGGGCTGGCTTGCGATCAGCAGGCTGATGCCGGTCAGGCTCAGGGTGGCGTGGAGCAGGATGGCGAGGGCGATGCCAAGGGCCGCTCCGAGGGCAGTGGGCCTGTGCAGGCTGGTGCGCAGGATGAGTGCGAAATCCGGGCCCGGGCTCGCCAGAGCAACGAGGTGGACGAGACCCAGGGTCAGAAACAGGCTGGTGAACATAAAAGACCTCCGACAGCGGTATGGAGGTGACAGCATGGGGCAGGACGGGGGACGGGAGATTGTAAAAGATTGCAGCGGCGACGATTCAGGCGGGCAGCATCTGCTGGCGATACTCCGCCGGGGTGAGCCCGAAGGCCTGACGAAAACCGTGGTGGAAGTGGCTCTGATCGAAGAAGCCCACCGCCAGTGCCACCTCGCTCACTGGCAGACCGCTGCCGAGCAGGCGCTTGCCCTGTTCGAGGCGCAGCCGCTTGAGCCAGGCATAGGGGGTCATGCCGGTCTTCTTCTTGAACTGACGCAGGAAGGCGAAGCGATCCAGCCCGAACAGGGCGGCCAGATCCTCCAGGGTGTGGCGCTCGTCCAGCCGGGCCAGCAGATGGTCGCGCAGGAACCTGAGCTGGGGATCCGCCAGGGCGTGGCGCTCGGGGGCGAGTCGGAACAGTTCGCCCAGCAGGGCCAGCAACTGGCTCTCCGCCAGCAGGCCGTCGGGGGCGGGGCCGTCCAGGTGCATGTGCAGGCGGGCAAAGCCCTGATAGAGGTCGGGGCGGCTCTGCAATCCCTGGTGGAAAAAGGGCTCGGGGTGTTCCGGCAGCCAGCGGGCCAGCTGCTCGGGGGCGATGGAGAAGACCCGCACCTCGTACCCTTCCGGCAGCAGGCTGAGGCCGTCGTGCATCTCGTCCGGGTTGACGGTGGAGAGTTCGCCGCGCACCAGGTTGTGGCTGTTCCCCTTGTGGATGAACCTCTGGCCGCCCCGCTGCACCAGACCGATGTGGTAGTCCAGATGCACGTGGCGGCCATAGCTGAACTCCCTATGGTGGGAGTGGGAGAGTTCAACCCCCGGCAGCAGCCGGGATTGCCAGTAGTGGATGCGGGATTGGGGTGCGTTCATCCCCTATTGATACCCCGAAAGCGGCCCCTTGGCTTGTAGATTATTGCGCCGGCGCCTCAGCCGGCCTCCTGGCGCCGCTTGCCGCTGCGCAGGCCATCCAGGCTGAACAGCACCAGGGCGCTCCAGATGCAGCCGAAGGTGATCATCTTGTCCAGCGCCAGCGCCTCGCCATAGAGGGTCACCGCCAGGATGAACATCAGGCTGGGGCCTATGTACTGGAAGAAGCCCAGGGTGGAGAGCTTGAGCCGGGTGGCCGCCGCGGTGAAACAGAGCAGGGGGGCCGTGGTGACGGCGCCCGCGGCGATGAGCAGCAGGTTCAGGTGCCAGTCGTTCTGGGTGAGGTGGCTGGTGGGGCTGTCGGCGATGCCCCACAGATAGAAGGCAGCTGGCGGCAGCATGATCAGGGTCTCGATGAGCAGGCCGGTGAGGGCGTCCAGGGCCAGTTTCTTGCGAATGAGGCCGTAGATGGCGAAGCTCGAGGCCAGCACCAGGGCTATCCAGGGCAGGGAGCCGAAGGCGATGAGCTGGACGGCGACACCGACAAAGGCGAGCCCCACCGCCCACCACTGCAGGCGGCGCAGCTTCTCGCTCAGAAACACCATGCCGAGCAGCACGTTGAACAGGGGGTTGATGTAGTAGCCCAGGCTCGCATCCAGCATGTGGCCGTTGTTGATGGCCCAGATGAACAGCAGCCAGTTGCCGCCGACGGTGACGGAGGTGAAGGCCAGGGTGAGCAGCACCTTGGGCTGGCGCAGCACCGCCTGCACCTTGTGCCACTGGCGTCCGAGCAGCACCAGCACCATCAGCAGGGCGCAGGACCAGATCATGCGGTGGGTCAGGATCTCGGCGGCCGGCACGGCGGAGAGGGACTTGAAGTAGATGGGTGCCAGGCCCCAAAGGGTGTAGGCGCCGAGGGCATAGAGGACGCCCTGGCGCTGGATCTGTTGTTGCATGCGGATAACCTTCACTGGAGTGCGGATGTCGGGAAACATCGCAAAAAGTCAGTGTAGCGATCCTTTTGCAGGGAAAGAAGACAATAAATGGGTCTGACGGGATTTTAACAGCAGGAGCGACTTCAGCGACCGCCCCCGCGGCGGATCTTCTCCACGTCCATCAGCAGCCACAGCATGAGGGCGATGGCGGAGATCCAGGGGCCCCAGGTGACATAGGCTTCCCCCTGACCCAGCACGAAGAACAACAGCGGCAGTCCCACCACCAGAAACAGTACACTTCCCAGAAAAAACAGCATTTTTATCTTTAAATTTAATGGCTTGCTATTTGACGATTATATCGATTGAGCGAGGGGATAAAAGAGTAAAAATGAGAAAGGGGGATTTCTCCCCCCTGTGTTGTTGATAAGCGTCATTTATGACGTTATTCGAGCTGGATCCAGGTGCTTTTCAGCTCGGTGTACTTCTCCAGGGCGTGCAGGGACTTGTCGCGCCCGTTGCCGGACTGCTTGAAACCGCCAAACGGCATGGTCATGTCGCCGCCATCCCAGTTGTTGACGAAGACGGTGCCGGCGCGCAGGGCGCGCGACCCCTTCACCGCCTGGTTGAGATCCGCCGTCCAGATGGCGGCCGCCAGGCCGTAGTCGGTGTCGTTGCCAAGGGCGATGGCCTCTTCCAGGGTGTCGAAGCCGGTCACCGCCAGCACGGGGCCGAATATCTCCTCGCGGAAGATGCGCATCGTCGGGGTCACGTCGTCAAAGATGGTGGGTTCGATGTAGTAGCCGCCCTCCTCGGGCTGGGTACGCTTGCCTCCCAGCAGCAGCTTGGCGCCCTCCTGCTGGCCGATGGCGATGTAGTTGAGCACCTGCTCCATCTGGATGTGGTCCACCATGGCACCGATGCGGGTGGTGGGGTCGAGCGGGTTGGCCGAGATCCACTCGCGGGCATGGGCCAGCAGCCGCTCCATGAACTGGGGCTTGATGCTGTTTTGCACCAGCAGGCGGGAGGCGGCGGTGCACACTTCCCCCTGGTTGTAGAAGATGGCGCCGACGGCGCTGCGGGCGGCGGCGTCCAGATCCGGTGCATCCGCCAGCACGATGTTGGGGCTCTTGCCGCCGCACTCCATAAAGGCGCGCTTGAGGTTGGACTTGCCGGAGCACTGCACCAGGTGCTTGCCGATTTTGGTGGAGCCGGTGAAGGTGATGCAGTCGACGTCCATGTGCATGGCCAGCGCCTCGCCCACGGTGTGACCAAAGCCCGGCAGCACGTTGAAGACACCGTCGGGGATGCCCGCCTCCTTCGCCAGACCCGCGATGCGCAGGGCGGTGAGGGGGGATTTCTCGGAGGGTTTGAGGATCACCGAGTTGCCGGTGGCGAGCGCCGGGCCCAGCTTCCAGCAGGCCATCACCAGGGGGAAGTTCCAGGGCACGATGGCAGCCACGACACCGAGGGGCTCGCGGGTCACCAGGGCCAGGGCGGACTCTTCCACCGGGGCGACCTGATCGTAGATCTTGTCTATCGCCTCGGCGTTCCAGGCGATGCAGTTCGCGGCGGCGGGGGCGTCATACCCCATGGCGTCGCCGATGGGCTTGCCCATATCCAGCGACTCCAGCAGTGCCAGCTCCACCAGGTTCAGGCGCATCAGCTCGGCTAAGCGCTGCATGATGAGCTTGCGCTGCTTGGGAGAGAGGCCGCACCAGCGCTTGTCGTCGAAGGCGGCACGGGCCGCCTTGACCGCCAGCTCGGCATCGGCGGCGTCGCAGGAGGCGACCCTGGTCAGCAGTTGGCCGTTGGCCGGGTTGATGCAATCGAAGGTGGCGCCGTTGACGGCATCCCGGTAGGTGCCGTCGATAAAGGCTTGCGAGGGCAGGGTCAGATGGGCGGCCTTGTGTTGCCACTGGGCCAGGGTCAGGTCACTCATGTTCACTCCTTGAACCGGCAGAAAGTCAGTCTCCGCGTATCAATATGCTAAACATCCTGCCGCTTGTAAATCCATCTTGTAACAATTCATTAAACACTGACCCCGAACAACCCGGGCCAACGGCGGGGCAAACCGGGCGCCCTGGCCTGTGGTGTCGGGGGTCGCGCGGCGGGGCGGGAGCCCGTGTCGCGGGTCTGATCCCCGGGTCGGGCAGGGGGGATCCCGGCGGGCTGTTCCGGGAGAAGGCCCGTCAGAAGCTGGCGGGCGTGTTGGCCGAGATCAGCACGCACTCCTGATCCCCCACGTTGCGAAAACGGTGGGGAGTGCGGCTGTCGAAGTAGTAGCCATCCCCCGGTGCCAGCAGGTGAACCTGCTCGCCTACCGTGACTTCTACCTGACCCCGGATGACGATGCCGCACTCTTCCCCTTCGTGACTCAGCATGTCGTCACCGGTGTCGGCGCCCGGGGGCAGTATCTCCTGCATCATGCCGATGGCGCGGTTGGCGCGGCTGTGACCCACCAGACGGTAGCTGATGGGGTGGGTGCCGAGATCCGGCATGTCGTCCGCACGGAAGATCACCTCGGAATCCATCTCCGTCTCGTCGGTGAAGAAGCTGGCCAATGACATGGGGATGCCTTCCAGCACCTTGCGCAGGGAGGCCACCGAGGGGCTCACCTGATTTTTCTCGATCTGGGAGATAAAGCCGTTGGTCACACCGGAGCGTTTTGCCAGCTCGCGCTGGGAGAGGGCCGCCTTGGTGCGAACCGCCTTGAGGCGGTGACCGATATCCATCGATAGACACTCCTTGACTGTTTACTATTATTAAAATTGTGTTAAATATCTTATACCACCCCTGAGGGGTGACACCAAGCCGGGCGATAAAAGCCCTTTTTTATGGATTCAGGTGTTTAATTTAATAGGCATGAGCCAGGTGTTACTAAACGCCTTAAGGATTAGGTGACCATGAAACCTGTCAGCGACATCAATACCCCCGACATGTCCGCATTCTGGATGCCGTTCACCGCCAACCAGCAGTTCAAGGCGGCGCCGCGCATCCTGAAGTCGGCAGAGGGGATGTATTATCACTCAGAGGATGGCCGCAAGATACTGGATGGCACTGCCGGACTCTGGTGTTGCAACGCAGGCCATGGTCGGCGCGAGATCGCCGAGGCGGTCTCCCAGCAGATCTCCCACCTCGATTTTGCCCCCACCTTCCAGATGGGCCACCCCCTGCCGTTCGAGCTGGCCAACCGGCTGGTGGAGATCGCCCCCAAGGGATTCGGTCACGTCTTCTATACCAACTCCGGATCGGAGTCCGTGGACACCGCGCTCAAGATTGCGCTGGCCTGGCAGCGGGCTCGCGGCCAGGGGACCCGTACCCGGCTCATCGGCCGCGAGCGCGGCTACCACGGGGTGGGTTTTGGCGGCATCTCGGTGGGGGGCATTCCCGGCAACCGCAAGTGGTTCGGCTCCCTGCTGACCGGGGTGGATCATCTGCCCCACACCCTCAACATAGGGAAAAATGCGTTCACCAAGGGATTGCCAGCAGAAGACCTCACCCTGGCCGATGAACTGGAGAAGATTGTCTTCCTGCACGACGCCAGCAACATCGCGGCGGTCATCGTCGAGCCCATCGCCGGCAGCACCGGGGTCATCATGCCCCCCAAGGGCTATCTCAAGCGGCTGCGGGAGATCTGTACCAAACACGGCATCCTGCTGATTTTTGACGAGGTGATCACCGGTTTCGGCCGCCTCGGCTCCCCCTTCGCCGCCCAGGAGTTCGACGTCATCCCCGACATGATCACCTGCGCCAAGGGGCTCACCAACGGAGCCATCCCCATGGGGGCCGTGCTGGTGCAAAACCATATCTATGACGACATGATGGCGGCGGGCAAGGGGGCCATCGAGCTGTTCCACGGCTACACCTACTCGGGTCACCCGGTGGCGGCGGCGGCGGGTCTGGCCACCCTCGAGATCTACCGGAGCGAAAATCTGCTGACCCGGGCAGCCGAGCTGGCGGGCTACTGGGAGGAGGCTGCCCATTCCCTCAAGGGCTGCAAGCACGTGAAGGACGTGCGCAACTACGGCCTGGTGGCGGGCATCGAGCTCGAATCCATGCCCGATGCACCGGGCAAGCGGGCCTACGAGGTGTTCGTGCGCTGTTTCGAGAAGGGGGCGCTTATCCGGGTGACCGGCGACATCATCGCCCTGTCGCCTCCCCTCATCATCGAGCGCAGCCAGATAGACGATCTCTTCACCCTGCTGCAGGACGCCCTGCAGGCCCAGGACTGACCCCCACATCACACAGGATGGCGCTCGTCCCGGGCGTCATCCCCCTGTGCTGCCCCGGCGCGGCGAGGGGAGGACGGATGACCCATCACGGAGGATTTATGAGTTACAGGATCGACAACTTCATCGACGGCGAGACGACCGAGAGTCGCAGCGAGCGTTTCGGTGCCATCTTCAACCCGGCCACCGGCCAGCAGCAGGGCTCCGTCGTTCTCAGCACGGCCGACGAGTGTGCCGAGGCGATTGCCTGCGCCGAGCGCGCCTTTGGGGAGTGGTCCCAGACCCCGCCGCTGGTGCGGGCCCGGGTGCTGTTTCGCTTCAAGGAGCTGATGGAGCAGCACAGGGACGAGCTGGCCCAGCTCATCAGCCGCGAGCACGGCAAGGTCTTCTCCGACGCCCAGGGGGAGCTGACCCGGGGGCTGGAGGTGGTGGAGTTTGCTTGCGGCATTCCCCACCTGCTCAAGGGGGAGCACTCTCTCAACGTGGGCCGCGGGGTGGACAGTCACTCCATGATGCAGCCGGTGGGGGTCTGCGCCGGCATCACCCCGTTCAACTTCCCTGCCATGGTGCCGCTCTGGATGTTCCCGGTGGCCCTGGCCTGCGGCAACACCTTCATCCTCAAGCCCTCGGAGAAGGATCCGTCCCTCTCTCTGCGCATGGCCGAACTGCTCAAGCAGGCGGGCCTGCCGGACGGGGTGCTCAACGTGGTCAACGGCGACAAGGAGGTGGTGGATGTGCTGCTGACCGACCCGAGGGTCGGTGCCGTGTCGTTTGTCGGCTCCACCCCGATCGCCCAGTACATCTATGCCACCGCCTCGGCCCACGGCAAGCGGGTGCAGGCCCTGGGCGGCGCCAAGAACCACATGGTGGTCATGCCGGATGCCAATCTGGATCAGG
This sequence comes from Aeromonas sp. R10-1, assembly GCF_040908465.1. Taxonomy (NCBI): domain Bacteria; kingdom Pseudomonadati; phylum Pseudomonadota; class Gammaproteobacteria; order Aeromonadales; family Aeromonadaceae; genus Aeromonas; species Aeromonas sp. R10-1. Next base: position 79,158 of record NZ_JBFODT010000027.1, on the reverse strand, counting down.
CGGTTTCCGCCCTGATGGGGGCCGCCTACGGCGCGGCGGGCGAGCGTTGCATGGCGATATCGGTGGCCGTGGTGGTGGGTGACGAGACCGCCGATGCCCTGGTGGCGAAGCTCTCGCCCCTGGTGGCGGCCCTGCGGGTCGGCCCCGGCCTCGGTCAGAGTCCGGAGAACGAGATGGGGCCCCTCATCAGCCGGGAACACCTGGCCAAGGTGCGCGGCTACGTGGATCAGGGGGTGGCCGAGGGGGCCGAGCTGGTGGTGGATGGCCGGGGCCTGAGCCATGGCGAGGGCTACTTCATCGGGGGCAGCCTGTTCGATCGAGTCTGCCCCGAGATGCGCATCTACCGGGAGGAGATCTTCGGCCCCGTGCTCGCCATCGTGCGGGCCCCGGACTACGAGACGGCCCTGCGCCTCATCAACGAACACGAGTACGGCAACGGCACCGCCATCTTCACCGGTGACGGAGATACCGCAAGGGACTTCACCACGCGGGTTCAGGTCGGTATGGTAGGGGTGAACGTTCCCATTCCGGTGCCCATGGCGTTTCACAGCTTCGGTGGCTGGAAACGGTCCATCTTCGGGCCGCTCAACATGCACGGGCCGGATGGGGTGCGCTTCTACACCCGGATGAAGACGGTGACCGCCCGCTGGCCCCAGAGCCTGCGCGCCGGCGCCGAGTTCTCCATGCCGACCATGAAGTGAGCCACCGGCTCGCTGCCATGGCTTTAATCTCTTGCCCCCGCAGGCCGCCGGTCTGCGGGGGCGCTTCTGTCAAGGAGTAACAGATGCGACTGGGTATTCTCGATTGTGACCGGCTGGACCCCGATTTGGTGGGGGATTTTGGTCCCGTTTACTCCGAGATGTTTATCAAGGGTTTCCGGGCGTTGGCCCCCGAGCTGGAATTTCGGGTCTGGTCCGCCCTCGACGGCGATCTGCCCCCGGATCTGACCGAATGCGATGCCTGGCTCATCACCGGCTCGCGTCACGATGCCTACAGTGACATCCCCTGGATCCTGGCGCTGCGCGACTGGATCCGCCGGGCCCACGATGCCAACGTCAAGCTGGCCGGGGTCTGCTTCGGCCACCAGGTGATCGCCCAGGCGCTGGGAGGGGAGGTGATGAAGTCCACCAAGGGGTGGGGGCTGGGGGTGTCGGTCCATGCCATGCAGACGACAAAACCCTGGATGGCGCCGGGTCTGGACACCATCCGCATCCTGGCAAGCCACCAGGATCAGGTGGAGCAGCTTCCGCCGGGGGCGACCCTGCTTGCGGGCAACGACTTCTGCCCCAACTTCATGTTCCTGCAGGGGGATCACATCGTCGCCATCCAGGGGCACCCGGAATTCTCGGTGGCGTACAACCGGGCCCTGATCGAGCGGCGACGGGACAGGCTGCCCGATGCACATTACCAGAGCAGTCTCTCTTCCCTGGAAGGGGAGGTGGATTCCGCCACCATGATGCAGTGGCTGCTGCAGTTCCTCGGCATCCTGCCGATCGGGGCCGACGCGCGCTGAACCCCGTTTGTCATATCCACCGCGCTGATGCTAGATTTTGTAGCAAAATGAAGGATCAAGCGGCGATATGCCCAGTCCGGATGATACACTGGCCGCCATTTTTGGCGGCCTAGTCCATCGACGAGCGCCGCGTCAGTCTGTGAGGGGGCAACCTTGAAACTACAGCAGTTGAAGTATCTGATCGCGGTGCGGGACCACAATCTCAACGTCTCCGTTGCCTCCGATGCGCTCTATACCAGCCAGCCTGGGGTGAGCAAGCAGATCGGCTTGCTGGAGAGCGAGCTGGGGGTGCGCATCTTCGAGCGCCGCGGCAAGCACCTGCACCGGATCACCCCTGTGGGGGAGGAGATCATCAAGTGTGCCGAGGCCATGCTCAATATCGAGAGCAAGATCAAGGCTATCTCCCGGGAGTACCTGGATCCGACCGTGGGCACCCTCAACATCCACACCACCCACACCATCGCCCGCTACCTGCTGCCGAAAAGCGTCACCTACTTCACCAAAAAGTACCCCAAGATCTCGTTCCACCTGCATCCTGTGATGTCCGCCACCAAGGAGCAGATCAGCAAGGGATACTCGGATTTTTCCATCGTGGCCCACGAGATAGGCTTCGACAAGGAGCTGATCGCGCTGCCCGCCTACCTCTGGACCCTCTCCCTGGTGGTGCCCCAGGAGCACCCCCTGGCCAAGGTGAAGAAGCCGACCCTGGAGCAGCTCTGCCAGTATCCCATCCTGAGCTACGAGAGCGGCGCCACCGGGCGTCAGGTGCAGGACAGGGTGTTCCAGGCGGCCGGCCTCACTCCCAACTACTACATGACGGTGATGGATGCAGGCGTCATCAAGCGCTACGTGGAGCTGGGCTTTGGCATCGGCATCATCTCCTCCCTGGTAGCCAACGATAGCGATGCCCCCGGCCTCGTGGCCATCAATCTGGAGCACCTGTTCGAGCCTTGCCCGGCCCAGATCTGCTTCAGCAAGAGCATCCTCTTGCAGAACTACATGTATGACTTCATCAGCTCTTTCTCCCCCCATCTCACCAAGGAGATGATCCAGAACGTGATGCAGCAGCCGACCCAGGCACGCATCGACGAGCTGCTGTCAGGGGTGGAGTTGCCCGTCTACTGATCCCGCTTCCGTTTCTGTGCCGGCACCCCGGGGTGTCGGCCTCCTCCCGCCGAGGTTTCCATGTCCCGCATCCTGCTGCTCGCCAATCTCAACTGTGATCATGTGCTCTCCCTGGCCGAACCCCTGGTGGCGGGGGCGCGGCTGCAATATGTGGATCAGGGGCGCAGGCTCGGCGGCGGCGCCGCCAATACCGGCATCGGATTGGTGTGGGCGGGGCACGAGGTGATCATCGCCTCCCGGGTCGGGCTGGACGACACCGGTGACTGGCTGCTGGAGCAGGCGGCCTCATACGGCCTGGATTGCAGCCATGTGGAACGCTTTGGCGGCGAGACCGGCGAGCTGCTGGTGCTGGTGGACGCCACCGGTGAGCGCACCATCCTCAGGCGCCCACGTCGTCCGGATCTGCCGGGGGATCTGCCGACCGAAGGGGTGGACTGCCTCTATGTGAACTATCCGGGCACCGCCATCGTGGGCTACATGCGCCAGATGCTCGCCAAGAGTTTCGTGGTGGCCCAGTATCCCAAGGGGGGGCAGGCCCGCCGCCCTTGCCACGTGCTGGTGGCCTCCCGCTCCGATCTCGGCGAGGTGAGCGACCCCTGGCAGCATGCCCGCCAGCTCGCGGGGGATCAGCTCGAATGGCTGGTGCTGACCGAGGGCAAGGCGGGAGCCGTGGCCATTCACGGGGAGGAGCAGGTCAGGGTGGCGGCGCGACCGGTCTCCGTGGTGGATACCACGGGGGCGGGGGATGCCTTCGCGGGCGGTCTCATCCACGGTCTTGCGCGGGGCATGGCCATGGCCGATGCGCTGCAGTGCGCCGTGGACTGGGGCGCCTTCGCGGTGGCCTCCGAGAGCTCCATCCCCTCCCAGGCGCTGCGCAACTGGCTGAAACAGCCCCACTGAACTCGCCGGACAACGGCTCCGGCGATGACAGAGGAGGTGGGGATTTGTCGACGGAAACCGCCAAAACCCCTCGCCGAGGCGGCAAGTTTGCGATCAATCAAAGAAAGTGTCGATTTATGTACATCTTCGTCGACACCCGCCCGGGCTGCTCTTACCCTTGTGACTTCACGACTCGGTCGAAGAAGCCCATCCCGTGCGCACGCATGTGCAGACCCCCTCTTTGTCCACCGGCTGTCGTCCTGATTTCTGGCTTGTAGTAAGAGGCAAGTGCGACCATGCAACTGACACGATTTACCGATTACGCCCTGCGTACCCTGACCTTTCTGGCCATCCAGCCCGGTGATCGCCTGTCGACCATCACGGAAGTGGCCGACACCTTCGCCATCTCCCGCAATCACGTGGTCAAGATAGTGCATCAGCTCGGCATCAAGGGTTACATCGAGACGGTGCGTGGCAAGCATGGGGGCATCCGCCTCGGCCGTGCCGCCGTCTCCATCAACCTGCGCGATGTGGTGATGGACATGGAGCACGTGCTCTGCCCGGTGGACTGCAAGCGCGAAAACTGCCGTCTCTCCGGGGGCTGCCGCATCCAGGGCATTCTGCGCCGCGCCATGCACGCCTTCCTGGAGGTGCTGGGGGAGTACACTTTGGCGGATGCGGTGCGGGATCCCACTCGTCTGTGCCACCTTCTCGGCATAGAGCAGGATAATATCCTGACCATGGCATGATGCCACGGTGAATGACAGAGGGGCCTGCGGGCCCCTCTGTCATTGCCAGCGGTCAGAGCTGGGGCACAAGGGTGATGGCTCCGTGCAGACAGGCGAGGCCGCAAGCGCCGCAGCCATCGCAGGCGGCCATGTTGACGGTCACTCCCTCGCTGCCGACCTTGATCGCCTGCTGGGGGCAGGCATCTTCGCACAGCAGGCAGTAGTAGCCCTGACGGGCCTGGCAGCTCGCCTCTATCCTGACCCGGGTCTGCACCTGACGGCCGAGGCAGAGATCCAGTGCGCCCGTGGGGCAGGCTCTGGCGCAGCTGCCGCAATAGCTGCACTGGCCACAGGCGAGATCCAGCACTGGGGTACCGGCGATGGGGCTGCCGTCATATTCGGGGCGATCGGCGGGCTTGATGAGGCCGTTGGGACACGCCTTGAAGCAGTCGCCACAACGGGTGCAGAGGGTGAGGAACTGGGACTCGTCGATGGCCCAGGGCGGGCGTGCCTCATGGCAGACCACCTCGGGTCTGCGGGGGCTCCCCCATGCGTGTGCCAGCCAGCGACAGAAAAAATGCGTCATGCCCACCCCTATACCTATTAGGGGTTAATTTTATCCAGTTTTAGGCCGGCAAGCCAGAGAATAGCGGCGGGCAGGATCGCAAGCCGGGTTGCCCTTGTGTAAGCTAGGCGGGTCTTTTTGCGGGATTGAATGAACTCATGTGGCTATTTCTGTGGCGTGCTTCTCTGCTCTATGTCTTCCCCCTGCTGATGTGGGCCTACTGCCATCTCAAGGGTATCGAGTTCAGTGAACTGGATACCGGGGTCAACAGCCACAAGTGGGTGGTGCTGGCGGCCTATCTGCTCTATGTGCTGATCTGGTTGCTGCTCAACCGCTATCTCGAACTCTTCCTGCGCCAGCGGGGGCGCCGATGACCCCGCTGCTGACCTGGTGGCCTGCCATGCTGGCTGGCGGGCTGGCGCTGCTGTTCGGCTGGTGGTGGGGGCGACGCAGCGGCCGTGAAGAGGCGCTGCTGCTGGAGGAGCGTCATCAGGGGTTGCAGGATCGCTGGGACGCGCTGCAGGACGAGAAGATGCTGGTTCAGCAGAAGCTGGATCAGCAGCAGACCCTGCTGCTCAAGCTCACCGCCCGTCTCAAGGAAGCCGAGGCGACCCTGCGCAGCGAGCGCATCGCCAGCGCCGAGAAGCTGCAACTGCAACAAGAGGCTGAACAGCGCCTCAGCCAGCAGTTCGAGAACCTCGCCAATCGTATTTTTGAACAAAATGCCGGCAACTTCCGCGAACTGAATCAGAACAGCATGGATATCCTGCTGACTCCACTCAAGGAGCAGTTGGAGGGCTTTCGCCGCCAGGTGGGAGAGACCCACGCCCAGGAGACGGCCCAGCGCCACAACCTCAAGTTCGAGCTGGAGCGCCTTGCCGAGCTCAACGCCCGCATGACCGAAGAGGCGGCGGCGCTGACCCGGGCCCTCAAGGGCGACAGCAAGCAGCAGGGCAACTGGGGGGAGGTGGTGCTGGCGCGGATCCTCTCAGAGTGCGGCCTGCGCGAGGGGCATGAGTACCACACCCAGGTCAACATCGAGGTGGACAAGGGCAAGCGCTACCAGCCCGACGTCATCGTCCACCTGCCCCAGGAAAAGGACATCATCATCGACGCCAAGGTGTCGCTGACCGCCTATGAGCGCTGGTACAACGCCGCTGACGATCTGGAGAAGGCGGTGGCGCTCAAGGAGCACGTCGCCTCGGTGCGCAACCATATCCGTGAGCTGGGCCGCAAGGATTACCAGCAGTTGCCCGGGGTGCGCACCCTGGACTATGTGCTGATGTTCGTGGCGGTGGAGCCTGCCTTCCTCGCTGCCCTTGAAGCGGACCCTTCCCTGGTGCGCTACGGGCTGGAACACAACATCCTGCTGGTGAGCCCTACCAACCTGATGGTGGCGCTGCGCACCATAGAGAACCTGTGGCGCTACGAGCGGCAGAACCAGAACTCGCGCCAGATAGCGGAGCGGGCCGGTCGCCTCTACGAGAAGTTGCGGCTGTTCGTGGAGGAGATGCAGCAGATGGGGGGCAGCTTGCACAAGGCGCAGGAGAGCTACGACAAGGCGATGGGCCGGCTGGTGAACGGTCGTGGCAACCTGATCGCCCAGGCCGAGCGCTTTCGCGAGCTGGGGGTCGAGGTGACCAAGCCCTTGCCGGACGCGCTGGTGGACAGGGCGCTGGAGCGGGAGGAGTCGGCGGACTGAGGGGAGTCGTCATTCGCCGGGACAACGAAAAGGGCAGCCATTGGCTGCCCTTTTCGTTTCATGCAACAGCCTGGACGGCTGCTTATTGCTTCCAGAAGGAGGGGAAGAAGAGCACCGCCACCGTCAGGATCTCGAGGCGTCCCAGCAGCATGCCGAACGACAGTATCCACTTGGCCGCATCCGGCAGGCTGGCGAAGTTGGTGCTGGGACCGATGACAGGCCCCATGCCCGGGCCCACGTTGGCCACGGCGGTGATGGAGCCCGAGATGGCGGTCAGGGGGTCCAGCCCGATGGCGGCGAGCAGGGCGGCGATGAGCAGGATGATGGCGAAGTAGACCAGCACGAAGGAGATCAGGGAGCGGATGATGGCGTCATTGACCGGACGGCCGTTGTACTTCTGGGGAAACACGGCGGAGGGGTGCATCAGCTGGCGCATCTGTTTCTTGAACAGGGCAAAGGCCACCTGGACCCGGAAGATCTTGAGGCCGCCCGACGTGGAGCCAGAGCAGGCACCTAGCGCCAGCAGGATGATGAAGATAATGGTGGTGAGCGGGCCCCAGGTGCCGAAGTCGCCGAGGCCGTAGCCTGTAGTGGTGAGCACGGAGACGATATTGAAGCTGCTGATGCGCAAGGCATCCATGAAGCCGTAGATATCTCTCACCCAGAGGTAGAAGGTGACGACCAGGGTCACCCAGACGATCAGCCAGAAGAAGCCCTGCACCTGGGCATCCTTGAACAGGCTGTTGTCACGGCGGGAGAGGGCCTGTACATAGAGCAGGAAGGGCAGACCGCCGAGGAACATGAAGAGAGTGCCTATCCAGTGCGCCGCGTGGGAGAAGTGGGACATGGATTGGTCCGAGGTGGAGTAGCCGCCCGTGCTGAGGGTCGTCATGGCGTGGTTGACCGCCTCGAACAGGTTCATGCCACTCACCCAGTAGGCGAGGAAGCAGAGCATGGAGAGCACCAGGTAGACCAGCACTATGTTGTTGGCCACCGTCTTGGCGCGGGGGGCGCTCTTGTCGGACCAATCCGAGCTCTCGGTCTGGAACAGCTTCATGCCACCGACGTTGAGGTAGGGCAGCACCGCCACCGCCATCACGATGAAGCCGACCCCGCCCAGCCACTGCAGGATGGATCGCCACAGCAGGATGCTGTGGGCCATGCCGTCCAGCCCCGACAGCACGGTGGATCCCGTGGTGGTGACCCCCGACATGGTCTCGAAGTAGGCGTCGGCAAAGTCGATATGGGTGATGAAGACGAAGGGCAGGGCCCCGAAGACGCAGGCGACCACCCAGACCGAGGTGGTGAGCAGGAACATTTCCCGCACGCCGAGGTGAAACTCTGCCTTGCGACCGTAATGGAGGCAGAGCAGGGCGGCACCATGGGTGATCAAGACCGACTTGAGAAATTCGACGAAACCTTCCGAACCGGTCAGCAGGGCCAGCAGGGTGGGCAGCCACATGAAGAGCGCCAGCTTGGAGAGTACCAGCCCGAGCGTGAAGACGATGGGATGCAGCTTGATCATGCAAGATAACCTGGTCGTTGATTGAAAAAAGACCCGGACCTTTCCTGAGAAAAGGGGCCGGGTCCGGATACCGTTGCCAGAGACATGGCCGGCTTACAGGAAGAAGGGACTGGGCTGGAACAGACGCTCCACTTCCGGGATGTACTTCTTGTCCACCAGGAACATCACCACGTGGTCATCCTGCTGTATCTGGGTACGATCGTGGGCGATCAGCACCTCATCACCGCGCACCACTGCGCCTATGGTGGTGCCCGGGGGCAGCTTGAGCTCGCCCACTGTCTTGCCCACCACCTTGGAGGTGTTCTCGTCCCCGTGAGCGATCGCCTCGATGGCTTCGGCCGCCCCGCGGCGCAGGCTGTAGACGTTGGCGATGTCGGCACGGCGCACATGGGTCAGCAGGGCAGAGATGGTGGCCTGCTGGGGGGAAATGGCGATGTCGATGGAGCCGCCCTGTACCAGGTCCACGTAGGCGCCGCGCTGGATCAGCACCATGGTCTTCTTGGCCCCCATCTTCTTGGCGAGCAGGGCCGACATGATGTTGGCCTCATCCTCGTTGGTCACCGCGATGAAGACGTCGATCTGGTCGATGTGCTCCTCCGCCAGCAGCTCCTGATCCGCCGCATCGCCGCAGAAGACGATGGTGTGTTCCAGATGCTCGGAGAGCTGCTCCGCCCGCTTCTGGTTGCGCTCGATGAGCTTGACGCTGTAGCGCTTCTCGAGCTGGCGGGCGAGGCCGGCGCCGATGTTGCCGCCGCCGACGATCATGATGCGCCGGTAGGGGCTCTCGAGGCGTTGCAGCTCCGACATCACGGCGCGGATATGGCCCGCCGCGGCCACGAAGAACACCTCGTCATCGGCTTCGATGATGGTGGTGCCCTGGGGGCGGATGGAGCGCCCCTGGCGGAAGATGGCGGCGACCCGGGTTTCGATGTTGGGCATGTGTTCCCGCAGGGTGGAGAGCGCATTGCCCACCAGGGGGCCGCCGTAATAGGCCTTGACCGCCACCAGGCCCACCTTGCCGTCGGCAAAATCCACCACCTGCAACGCCCCCGGATACTCGATCAGGCGACGCACGTAGTCGGTCACCAGCTGCTCGGGGGCGATCAGGTGATCCACGGGGACGGATTCGGGCAGGAACAGGCGATCCCGCTCCACCAGATAGGCGGGGGAGCGAATGCGCGCCACCTTATTTGGGGTGTTGAACAGGGAGTAGGCGACCTGGCAGGCGACCATGTTGGTCTCGTCGCTGTTGGTGACGGCGACCAGCATGTCGGCATCCTGGGCGCCGGCTTCGCGCAGCACCCTGGGATGGGCGCCGTGGCCGTTCACCACCCGCAGGTCGAATTTGTCCTGCAGTTCGCGCAGGCGCTCGCTGTCGGTGTCGACGATGGTGATGTCGTTGTTCTCGCCGGCGAGATTCTCGGCCAGGGTGCCACCCACCTGACCTGCGCCCAGAATGATGATTTTCATAAGGCCATCTTACTCAAGGTTGTTGCTTCGTAATGAGGCGACCCGTCACCGGGCCTGCCATCCGCCGGTTCGGCCTACAGCTTGATGAGCTTGGCATAGTAGAAGCCGTCCATCTCCGCCTCGCCGGGTAGGAACTGGCGACCCGGACAGGCCGGGGTGTCTTCTGCATGCAACGGCACCAGGCGGGCATCCGGGGTATCGGCCAGGAAGGCGCGGATCTGCTCCCGGTTCTCTTCCGGCAACACGGAGCAGGTGGCGTAGAGCAGGGTGCCGCCCTGCTTCAGCTTGCCCCAGAGGGCATCGAGAATGCGGCGTTGCAGCTCGGCCAGTTCGCGGATGTCCTGATCCCGGCGCAACCACTTGATGTCGGGGTGACGGCGGATGACGCCGGTGGCGGAGCAGGGGGCATCCAGCAGGATGCGGTCGAACTGCCCCTGTGGCCACCACAGATCCGGCGTGCTGGCATCACCGTGGATCACTTGGGCCTGAAGGCCGATGCGATCCAGGTTCTCCTGCACCCGCTTGAGGCGGTTGTCATCGGCGTCGACGGCAACCACGCCGGCAAGGGCCGGCTGGCGTTCCAGCAGGTGGGCGGTTTTGCCGCCGGGGGCGGCGCAGGCGTCCAGCACCCACTCGCCCGGCTGGGGATCGAGCAGGGCGGCGGCTTGCTGGGCGGCACCGTCCTGCACCGAGCAGTCACCCTGCTCGAAGCCGGGCAGCTTGGTCACGTCGCAGGGGCGCTCCAGCAGGATGCAATCTTCCCCTTCCACACCGGCCATGGCCGGGATGCCCGCCTCGCTCATGCGGGCCAGCATGGCCTCGCGGCTCTGGCGCTGGCTGTTGTTGCGGATCCACATGGGCGGGCGCTGGTTGTTGGCCTCCATGATGAACTCCCAGTCATCGGGATAGGCCTGACGCAGGCGCTTGGTGAGCCATTCGGGGTGGCCGAGGCGGACGCTGGGGATGCGGTCGATGCGCAGCAGGATCACTTCGGCGCTGCGCTGGAAGTTGCGCAGTACGCCGTTGATGAGGCCGCGCAGGGAAGAGCCCTTGAGCAGCTTGACGGCGTTGACGGTCTCGGCCACGGCGGCGTGAGCCGGAATGCGGGTATAGATGAGCTGGTAGAGGCCGACCAGGATGAGGTAGTGGAAGATGCGGCTCTTGTTCTTGAGCGGCTTGTCCATCATCTCGCTGACCGCCGCATCGAGGCGGGGCAGCCAGCGCAGGGTGCCGTAGCAGAGTTCTTGCAGGAGGGCGCGATCGCGAGGGGCGACCTTCTCCTGGGCAGCAGGCAGAACGGCGGAGAGAGATTGACCCTGATCCAGCACCTGTTGAATGACGAGAGCAGCCTGTGCGCGTGTTTTCATAGCGTTACCTTAGATGCACAAGTCGGGGCCAGGGCCCCGCTTGTGTCAATTCAATCCAGATCAAATCAGTTGCGTGCCAGGTTCAAACCAGTCGCGGCGAGAGTTGAGCAGATCCGAAACGGACATGGCCTTCTTGCCGGGAGGTTGCAGGGTCAGTAGGCGCAGCACGCCCTGACCGGTGGCAACCTCGATCCCCTGCTTGTCGGCCTTGAGCAGGGTACCGGCTGCCTGGCCGTGATCCTGTGCGACGACCTCGGCCTGCCACACCTTGACGGTCTGTCCGGCGACGTCGAACCAGCTGATGGGCCAGGGGTTGAAGGCTCGGATGCAGCGCTCGATGGCAACGGCGTCCATCGACCAGTCGATGCGGGCCTCTTCCTTGGAGAGCTTCTCGGCGTAGTTGGCCAGCGCATCGTCCTGGGGCTCGGCGGCGGTGTCGCCGGCAGCCATGGCGTCCAGGGTATCGACCAGTGCCTGCGGGCCCAGACCGGCCAGCTTGTCATAGAGGCTGGCAGAGGTCTCATCACTGGCGATGGGGCAGGTTACCTTGCGGATCATGGCGCCGGTGTCCAGCCCCACGTCCATCTGCATGATGGTGACGCCGGTTTCGGCATCCCCCGCCCAGATGGAGCGTTGAATCGGGGCGGCACCGCGCCAGCGCGGCAGCAGGGAGCCGTGCACGTTGATGCAACCCAGACGCGGCGTATCGAGCACCGCCTTGGGGAGGATGAGGCCATAAGCCACGACGACCATCAGATCGGCACCCAGAGCGGCCAGTTCGGCCTGCGCCGCTTCATTGCGCAGGGAGGCAGGTTGATAGACCGGCAGATTGTGGGCTAGCGCCAGCTCCTTGACCGGGCTGGCAGTGAGCTTCTGGCCGCGACCGGCGGGCTTGTCCGGCTGGGTATAAACGGCGACGACCTCGTGGCCGGAAGACAACAACGCCGCCAGATGACGGGCGGCGAAGTCGGGGGTACCGGCAAAAATCAGTTTCAGCTTGTTCAATGGAGCGGATCCTCAGAGGACTTTGCGATCTTCACGGGCCATCTTTTCCAGCTTCTGACGAATGCGCTGGCGCTTGAGCGGGGACAAGTAATCCACAAACAGCTTGCCGACCAGATGATCCATCTCATGTTGTATGCATATGGCGAGCAGATCGTCCGCTTCCAGCTCGAAGGTGTTGCCGTGGCGATCTTGCGCCCTGACCTTGACCCACTCGGCGCGCGGAACCAGAGCACGGTTGCCGGGCACGGAGAGGCAGCCCTCTTCGATGCCGGTGCTGCCGGACTGCTCCAGGATCTCCGGGTTGATCAACACCAGCTGTTCTTCGCGGTTCTCGGAGACATCGATGACGATGATGCGCTGATGAATGTCGACCTGGGTCGCGGCCAGGCCGATGCCTTCCTCCGCGTACATGGTTTCGAACATATCATCTACAATGTGTTGTAACTCGGGTGTAAAGGCTTCGACAGGGGCCGCGACTGTGCGCAGACGCTCATCGGGGAAACGCAATACATCTAGAATGGCCATAATTTTTTCTTTAGTTTCATATAAACGCAGTCAATATTGACGTAATTCTAGTCATTTACGCCGACAAAAAACAGCAACACTTTGCGTGCAGAAGTAACAGGGAGTGTTATGTATCTGAAGCAAATCGTCGTCGCCTGCCTGGCGACAGCCCTGGCCGGTGGCGCCATGGCACAGCAGTTGACGCTCAAATCCGGTTACCCCGAGACTTATGTGGTGCAAAAAGGGGACACCCTCTGGGACATCTCGGGCCAGTATCTGGCCGAACCCTGGCTCTGGCCACGCCTCTGGAACATCAATCCGCAGATCGCCAATCCCCACTGGATCTATCCCGGTGACGTGCTGCACCTGAGCTGGGTCAATGGTGAGCCTCGGCTCGGCAAAGCCAGTCAGGGGGGCAAGCAGGTCATCCGTCTCTCGCCCAAGAACCGCTATGAAAACAAGGCCAATCCCATACCGACCCTGCCTCTGAGCGAGATAGCGCCCTTCCTGCAGACCGACCACATTCTGGCCAACAGCCAGCAGAGCAAGGATCTGCCCTATGTGCTCGGCAACAATGACAAGCATGTCGGGATGCTGGAGGGCGACATTCTCTATGTGAAAGGAGCCCTGAACCCGGGCCAGAGTTATGGCCTCTATCGCCCGGGGGTGGCATACAAGGACAAGCATACCGGCGAGTCGCTCGGTCAGGAGGCGATTTTTGTCGGCACGGTGCGGGCAGAGGAGTACCTTGCCCACGACACCACCAAAGTGACGCTGACCCATAACCGGCGTGAGGTGTATCAGGGCGACAAGGTGATGCCGCTGCCATCGCAGGAGAGCATCTCTGCCGTGTTCATGCCAAAGGCGGCACCCTCCATTTCCCCCGGCTATGTGATCGAGCTGCCGAGCAAGGTACATGGTGGGGGCAAATTTGATGTGGTACTCATCAACAAGGGGGAGCGTGATCAGGTGGCCCCGGGCGATGTGCTCGAGATCCTGCGCCCGGGAGCCGAGATGGTGGACAAGAATGGCAAGGTGTCATACCGGGAATATTCATCCGTCTATGACAAGGCGTTCTATTCTGCCGGCAAGTCATCGCTGCCTGCCGAGGCCGTTGCCAGAGTCATGTTGTTCAAGGTCTACGACAAATTGAGTTACGGTCTTATCCTGCAGAGTCAGGATCTGGTCGGCTCTGGTTATCAGGTCAGTAATTTCTGACGTGTCCTTGCCACTGGAGCGGTTGTCGCTATGGCTGACGCTGGATGCCGTTACAGGCATAGGCCCGGTCACCGCCGCTCGCCTGCTGGCTCATGTGGGTGGTGACATCACAACTCTGTTTGACTCAGACGATGGCGCCCTGCGAGTTCTTGGTCTGCAGAGTGCCCAGATTCAGCAGATGAGATGGCCTCTTCCTGTCGTGGAGCAGGGATTGAGCTGGGCCGCCGAGTCCGGCAATCACCTCCTCTGTCCCGATGACCCCGCATATCCTGCCCTGCTCAAAGAGATTCCCGGCGCCCCGCTCTTGCTTTACTGCCGCGGGAACGTCTCATCCCTCTCCCTGCCACAGTTGGCGATGGTGGGTACCCGCCACCCCACCTATGCCGGCAAAGACAATGCGACACGCTTGTGTGCCGAGTTGGTGGGCTGTGGTCTGGCGATCACCTCCGGCCTCGCGTTGGGCATCGATGGAGTCTGCCATCAGCAGGCGCTGGCATCGGGCGGAATCACCCTGGCGGTGCTGGGATCCGGTCTGGATTGTCTCTACCCCAAGCGTCATCAGGGGTTGGCGATGCAGATCCTTGAGCAGGAAGGTCTGCTTGTTTCCGAGTTGGCGCCCCAGCAAGGCCCCCTGGCTGAACACTTCCCTCGCCGCAACCGTATCATCAGTGGCCTGTCGCTGGGGACACTGGTGGTGGAAGCGGCAGAACAGAGTGGTTCGCTCATCACGGCCCGTTATGCGCTGGAGCAGGGCCGCGAGGTCTTTGCCGTTCCCGGCGCCCCGCAAAATGCACAGGCAGCAGGGTGCAACCGTCTGCTTCAACAGGGTGCCAAGCTGGTCTTGAATGCCGCCGATATCCTAGAAGAGTTTCCAAGGCTGGTCTTGCCCCCTGGACCCGCCAACGGTTCTTCCGAGGCGCAGCATAATAGCGAATTGCCTTATGCCGATTTGTTGGATAACGTAGATTATGAGACCACGAGCGTGGATACCGTTGCCGAACGGGCCCGGCTTCCTGTCGATGTCGTACTGGGCAGGTTGGTAGAGCTGGAGCTGGTTGGTGCAGTGATGGCGGTAGCCGGTGGATACGTCAGAGCGAGGAGGGCGAATCATGTTTGATGTATTGATGTACCTTTTCGAGACCTACATCCACAGCGATGCAGATGTGATGGTCGAGCAGGATGAACTCACCGACGAACTGAGCCGGGCCGGTTTCGACAAGGACGAGATCGAGAAAGCGCTCAACTGGCTGGAGCGACTGGCCAACCTGCACGACAGCGAGCGGGAAGTCTATGTCACAGCAAGCCAGCAGGGCTCTATGCGGATCTATGCGCCGCAGGAGCTGGTTCGCCTCAGTACTGAATGTCGCGGTTTCCTGCTGTTCCTGGAGCAGGCGCAAGTGCTGAATGCCGAAACCCGTGAAATCTGCATCGAACGGTTGCTCGAGCTGGACAAGCCGGACATCGAGCTGGACGATCTGAAGTGGGTCGTCATGATGGTGCTGTTCAATGTGCCAGGCAGCGAAAACGCCTACCAGCAGATGGAAGAGCTGGTGTTTGACGAGTCGGACGGCGTCATCCACTGACAGCCCGGTGCCGCGCTGGTAGAATTCAGGCCATCTGGATTTCAAGGCGCGGCCCATGTCAAAGATCGATCACCACCTCTTCTCTGCCCACGAACATGCCTTCGAGCGCGAGCCGTGCCCGCAGTGTGGTGCTGAACTGGTGATCCGCCAGGGCAAGCACGGTCCCTTCCTTGGTTGTTCAGCCTATCCCGCTTGCGATTACATTCGCTCCCTCAACCCCTCTGGCCGCGACATAGAGAAAGTGCTCGAGGGGTCGTCCTGTCCGGATTGTGGCCATCCACTGGCCATCAAGAAGGGTCGTTACGGTCTGTTTGTGGGATGTACCCAGTACCCGGCCTGTCAGCATATCGAATCCCTTCAGGAGAGTGACGATACCCAGATCCTCTGCCCGGAGTGTGGCAAAGGTCATCTGGTGAGCCGCACATCCCGTTATGGCAAACAGTTCTACTCGTGTGACGCCTATCCTCACTGCAAGTATGTGGTGAATGACAAGCCGGTTCCCATACCCTGTCCCGAGTGTGGCTGGGGCATCATGGTCGAGAAGAAGGTGCGGGGAAACCTGCGCTGGGTCTGCCCGCAAAAGAAATGCTCCCACCAGATTGAGCGGGTATAATCTCGCCGCCCGTGATCAGGCAGGCGGATGGCTGGTCAGCGTGAGGTTGTGAGCCGATGCGCATCGCCCAAGTCGCCCTGCTCCTGATCGCCATCTCAAGCTCCCTGCGGTTGTTCGGTTCACTGATGCACGCAAGCGTCTGAGCCGAAATGCATGACTGAAGAGGAGCAGGGATATAGCCCATATCGCAGCAGTGATGGCCCCGATGCCGTCATGTCGGTTCAACATACAATCCAGTGATGAGAGGCGGCAGCGTGGCTGTCGCATGTGCTTATGCCAAATGAATTTGAACAAGCGGTTGCCGCCCTTCAAGGAGAAGGGGTTATCGCCTATGCCACCGAAGCCGTGTTTGGTCTGGGGTGTGATCCTGATTCCGAAGCCGCCGTGCAGCGGCTGCTGGCCATCAAGCAGCGGCCGGTGGAGAAGGGATTGATCCTGATCGCGGCAGATCTGGCGCAATTGCAGGACTACATCGACCTGAGCCAGCTCAGCGATGAGCAGCTTGCTCGCGTGCAGGCGAGCTGGCCTGGTCCCTTCACCTGGATCATGCCCGCTCGCGCGACGACGCCGTCCTGGTTGACCGGTCAGTTCGAGACCCTGGCGGTGCGGGTCACAGGCCATCCCCAGGTGCAAGGGCTTTGCCGGGCATTTGGCAAACCGCTGGTGTCCACCAGTGCCAATCTAACCGGTGAGGAACCCGCTCGCCGGGTGGCTGATATTGGCGATCTGCTGGCAAGCCAGCTGGCTTACATTCTGCCCGGCGAAGTCGGGGGGCAAGCCAACCCGTCCGAAATCAAGGACGCCCGCACCGGGGCCATCATTCGCCCATCCTGAGTTGGGCACGACCCTGTTTCATGCAGGTTGTGCGATGAGGTCATGACAATACGAGAAGTGCAGGCTGTGCATGCATGATGCCTGTCTGACAGGAGATAAAATGAGCAAACCGGATGTGGCCCAGGTAAAAGCCTTCCTGCTGCAATTGCAGGATGATATCTGCCGTGGCCTGGAGCAGGCCGATGGATGCGGGCACTTTGTGGAAGATGCCTGGAGTCGCGAAGGTGGTGGTGGCGGTAGAACACGGGTGCTGCGCCAGGGGGCGGTGATCGAGCAAGGTGGGGTCAACTTCTCCCATGTCTATGGCGATGCCATGCCGGCATCCGCGACCGCACATCGTCCCGAACTGGCTGGCCGCAGGTTTGAGGCCATGGGGGTGTCGCTGGTGATCCACCCGCATAATCCCTATGTACCGACCAGCCATGCGAATGTGCGGTTCTTCATCGCCGAGAAAGAGGGGGAGGAGCCGATCTGGTGGTTTGGTGGCGGCTTCGACCTGACGCCCTTCTATCCGTTCGAAGAGGACGTGAGGCATTGGCACCAGGTCTCCCATGAGCTCTGTCAGCCGTTCGGCACCGACATTTATCCCGAGTTCAAATCCTGGTGCGATCGTTACTTCTTCCTCAAGCATCGGGGCGAGACGCGCGGGGTGGGTGGTCTTTTCTTCGATGACCTGAACCGCTGGCCCTTTGCCGACTGCTTTGCCTTCATGCGTGCAGTGGGTGAGGGTTACCTGGCGGCCTACTTGCCGATTATCGAGCGACGCAAGGAGCTTGCTTATGGGGAGCGGGAACGGGCGTTCCAGCTTTATCGCCGTGGCCGCTACGTGGAGTTCAATCTGGTCTACGACCGCGGGACCCTGTTCGGACTGCAGACGGGGGGGCGCACCGAATCGATCCTGATGTCGATGCCGCCGCTGGCGCGCTGGGAGTACGACTGGCAGCCGGAGGCTGGCAGCCCGGAGGCATTGCTCTATAGCGACTACCTCAAACCGCGCGAGTGGTTGTGACCAGAGGGGCCATGATGGCCTCTTCTTATTGCCGATATTCGGCTTGTTCCTTCATGAGAAAACCCGTTAAATCGGGATATTGCTCTCAAAAGGAACGCCTTGATGGATCGTTATCTGGTTTTTGGCCACCCCGTGCGCCACAGCAAATCTCCCTTCATTCAAACCCTGTTTGCTAGGCAGACCCAGCAAGAGCTGGAGTATGGTCTGGCAGAACCTGCTGTCGATGAGTTTGCCAGCGCTCTGAACCACTTCTTCGCCGAAGGAGGGAAGGGGTGCAACGTGACCGTGCCTTTCAAGGAGCAAGCCTTCGTGCTGGTGGAGCGGCTGAGCCCCAGGGCCAAGCGGGCGGGAGCGGTCAACACCATCAAACTGACTGATGATGGTGTGCTGCTGGGTGACAATACCGACGGCGCCGGGCTGGTCGCCGATCTCAAGGCTCACGGAGTGAACCTTGCCGGTAGCAGGATCCTGCTTCTGGGGGCCGGTGGCGCAGCTCGTGGTGCCCTGGCCCCCCTGCTGGCGGAAGCGCCGGGCGAGATCGTCGTGGTCAACCGTACCCATGCCAAGGCGGAACAGCTGGCTGTGGAGTTCAGGGATCTGGGCAGCATCAATGCTCAATCCTATGAACAGCTGGTGGGGCCGTTCGATCTCATCATCAATTCCACCTCAGCGAGTCTGCAAGGAGAGTTGCCACCTTTGGCGCCAACCCTCATCCACCCGGACATCGCGATCTACGACATGATGTATGGCGCAACGGACACAGCCTTCATCGGCTGGGCCAAACAACATGGCGCGCGCCATACCATGGATGGATTGGGCATGCTGGTCGAGCAGGCTGCTGAGGCCTTTACCGTATGGCGAGGGATCCGGCCCGGCACCAAGCAGGTATTGAGAGAGTTGCAGCGCAATCTGGGCGTCGTGTGAACCAGCTTGTGCGTTATATTGGGCTGTCGGCAGATCTGATGTAGAGATTCTGCATCTCTGGATAAGGGCTCCCTCGTGATGCGGCACGGCACGTGTGATGTGAAACGGTCGTTCTGCGGTGGGTGTGTGGCAGAACAGGTGCCATTTTTATAAAACCATTGCATAACAATAAGTTACTTTTACTTTGCCGTCACTCGCAGAATTTTTTTGAGTTTTTTCTCAAAGCAGCGGAACTTCTGTAACGGACTGCTGACTAACTGGATAGTTGAGGAAGTGCTAGCTAGTCACCTTTATAACTCCCCGGTATTCGTACTGGGGATTTTTTTATCTGCATGAAAATTATGAATATTTTTTTCCTTCCCTATCTTTGAAACTAAATTACATAAATTACTTTCACTTTCTGCTGCTTTGCTGTACAGTTGTCGGCGTAGGGTACAGAGGTAAGATGTTCTATCTTTCAGACCTTTTATTTCACGTAATTGAATGTGGCTGAATAGCAGCCCCGATGAGTCATTGTCGGGGCGTTTTTTTATGAGCAACATTTAGAGTAAATGCTTTAATTGTTGCCGTTCTTTGTTAGAATGAAGGCGTTTCTTGAGGAAAACCAATCGTCTTTGTTCTCGAGAACTCGCTTTTTCCCAAATTTTTGAACTCATTTCTTCAGGCCGGTTTGCAATGGCAAGACCGGCCTCATTTTTATCCCTACATTGCCTCATCGTGTAATTAAATTTCAGTTTCGTTTGTTACAGCCTTCAATTTTGATTTTTTACTCGATATCCATGAAAACGGTATCATGTTGATGATTAGTTAATTCTTTTCGCGTCGAAATATGCTATCAGTATGATTTAAATATATTTTTTGAGGTTATTCTTCAGAGATGGCGAAGGCGGGGAGGAAGGGCTCGGAGATGGGGGGATCATGAAAGCCTTTCAATCAGCGGAGGTCCAACTCCGCCAATTGCAGCCAGGGAGAGGAGTCGTTTACTCCTCGTTCTGATGATCTTCGTCGTCTGCCTGGGCGTTGTCTGCTTCGGATAGATACCAGCCGCTCAGGGTCTGGGCCAGCTTCTCGACGCCGATATTGGTCAGAGAAGAGAATGCTTCAACCTGGATCTGCGGGCCCAGTTCTGCCACCGCCTGACGAACCTTGATCACCTGGTTGTTGCGGGGCCCCGGGCTTAACTTGTCCGCCTTGGTCAGCAACAGCATCACCGGCAGTTCACGGTGTGAACTCCATTCCAGCATGTTCATGTCGGTTTCCTTGAGCGGATGGCGGATGTCCATCAGGATCACCAGACCTTTCAGGGACTCCCGTCGCTGCAGGTATTCAGCCAGTGACTTTTGCCACTTGAGCTTCATTTCCAGCGGAACCTGGGCATATCCATAGCCAGGCAAGTCAACCAGGCGTTTGCCCGGCTCCAGCTCAAACAGGTTGATCAGCTGAGTACGGCCAGGGGTCTTACTGGTACGCGCCAGGTTCTTGTGTTTGGTCAAGGTATTCAATGCAGACGATTTGCCAGCGTTGGAACGACCGGCAAACGCAATCTCGACACCCCCATCATTTGGCAGGTGGCGGATGTCGGGTGCGCTGGTCACAAAATGCACCTTATTGAAATTCAGAGTTTGTGTATCCAACGTAAATTCCCCATAGAGATAGAGGGTTATAGAGTTACTTTTTTGTGAAATAGTGTAAAATGGCGTCGCTTGAACGCGTTTATTTTAACATGCCTTCAGCGGCATGGGATCTGGAAGCCTAATAACGAGAAAGTTGGAACGCCATGAAGAACCTAGTCATTACACTTGCTCTGATGGTTGGCGTAACTGGGATGGCACAAGCCAAGGGCGATGCCGCTGCGGGACAAACCAAGGCTGCCGTCTGTGCGGCCTGTCATGGACCGGACGGCAACAGCCCAGTCGACATGTATCCCAAGATTGCTGGTCAGCACGCATCATATATCAAAAAACAATTAGTTGAACTGAAGGCTGCAGCTTCTGGCCAAACTGGTCGGGTTGCGCCCGTCATGGGACCCATGGCGTTGCCGTTGTCCGAGCAGGATATGGACGATCTTGCCGCCTATTTCTCCAGCCAGAAGGTGACGCCGGTTGCCGTGCCCGATGATGTGGTTACCGCAGGCAAGGCGCTTTATATGGGGGGAGACATGGAGCGAGGCCTGGCCGCCTGTACCGCCTGTCATGGCCCACGGGGTTCCGGCGTCGAGCAAGCGAAGTACCCCAGCCTGTCAGGGCAGCATCCCGCCTATATCAAGGCCCAGCTCACCGCTTTTCGTTCGGCGACCCGCGACAACGATCCCAATGGCATGATGCGGGATGTGGCCAAGAAGCTGACGGATCAGGACATCGAGGCGCTCTCCAAGTATGTGGCGGGGCTTCACTGATATAGCCTGTTAGTTATCTTGTTGAAAAGAACAGGGAACCATTGTGTTCCCTGTTCTTTTTTGAGGTTGTAGCGATCGCCCGTAAACAGCCTGCGTTGCTGTAAGAGATCTTCTATATACGGGGCTGGTCGTGTCTGAAAGATTGCTCACGTATATTTTTTTATGTTTTGTTTTTCAATGAATTAAGAAATAGAGCATCACTTTGTACCAGTTCGAAATGTGCTTTGGTTGATTGAGTCATCCAGCGAAGAAGTTACAGTAGGCAATCAGGATTGGCCGGAGAGAGGGTGCAAGACTCGTCTTCGGTTTGACAGGATGTCGGCTCGGAGCATGCGATGAGCAATAGATGCAAAAAGCCAGGATGGTGACCGCCAGGGATGAGCGGGGCTGCGGGAGGCAACCACCCCGATGGGAGGCAGGATGTCGCCGGTTTGGGTTAGACAAACAAACACACGCACACTCAGGACTGGTCAATAAGGATCAGGATGATCCAACGAAATGATGCGCCGTGGTTCGCCTAGGGATAAGGCGATTGGCTACCAGGGAATGGCACTCGCATGATGGAAAAAGGCAGCTTCGGCTGCCTTTTTTCTATTGGGTCATTAACCCGCCAAGACATTCTGTGTCAAAATACCAGCAACATGCCCAGAGGATGCCGATCCTGCGGTGTTCAGCGACTCAAAGTGGTCGAATTGGTGCGGGATCCCACTCTTGTTCCATATTTACTGTTCCCCGCTTCAGCATCCTCCCCGGACGACACGCTCCGGGGGTTTCCATTCAGTTATTTGTCGGAGTCATTCATGTCGGCCAAACAACCCAACCGCAAGCCTACCGGCAAGCGCAAAGAATCAGATGCCAGTGCCCAGGAAGGTCGTGAGCGCAAGCGCGCCGCCAAGCGCAAGGGCCTGAAGGCGGGCTCCCGCCAACAGGTCGAGCAGGCGGGCAAAAAGAGCGGCTCCAAGCAGGCCAAGGATCCACGCATCGGCTCTCGCAAGCCCATCGCGCTGATTGCCGACGAGAAGGGCAGCAAGCCGGTGGCGACCAAGCCTGCGAAAGAGAAGCGGGTGGTGATGACCCCCGAGCAGGAGCTGGCGTCCATCGAGAATGATGATCGCCTCAATGCCTTGCTGGATCGTCTGGATGCCGGTGAAACCCTGGAGGCCGCAGAGCAGGCATGGGTCGATCAGCGGGTTGACCGTTATCAGGAGCTGATGGACGAGCTCGGTATCATCGACAACGACGATGACGAAGATGGCGACATGGATTTTGATGATGCCGATTTTGACGAGCCGAGTCAGCCTGCCTCCGAAGAGGAGCTGTGGGAACGTTTCTCTCAGGCAGACTACCAGCCTGAAGCCAAACCCGAGCCGAAGAAAAAGTGATGAGTGGATGGATGCTGGCCGCCCTGCTGGGTGGCCTGATTTTGCTGGGGCTGGCCGTCTATGCCGGCACCCTGATGGCGCGTCTCAAACGCCAGCAAGAGATGCAGCAGCACGCCATTACGGCCCGCAACGAGCGGATCCTGGAGAGTGTCAGGGTGATCGCCCACGCGGTACGAGATGGTCAGTGCGACTACTCAGAAGGTGCCATCCGGCTGACCAATCTGCTGGATGCCTTGCAAATAAAGGGGGGCCGCGCCTTTGCCACCGAGTTCCCGGGGCTCTACGGCCTCTATGAGAAGGTGAAGGAGATGCCGACCCATGAGGCGAGGCGGGCACTCAAGCGCAATGAAGTGATGAAGATGGATCTCGAACGCAGCGGCTACGAGGCCGAGCTGGAGGCGCAGATCCTTGAGGATGTCGCCAGACTGAAGGATTTTCAGTTAAGCCGGTGAGCCCATAACAAAGACAGAGGAAGCAAGCGTGCAAGCAGAACAGATTGTGTGGGATCAGGCCCTGATCGAAAAATACAACTACAGTGGTCCGCGTTACACCTCCTATCCCACTGCGCTGGAGTTCAACGAGGGGTTCGGCTATCCGGACTTTGTCCAGGCAGCGGGCCAGTATCCTGCACGCAATCTGTCGCTCTACGTGCATATCCCCTTCTGTCACAAGCTCTGCTACTACTGCGGTTGCAACAAGGTCATTACCCGGCACCAGCACAAGGCAGATCAATACCTCGACTACCTCGAACAGGAGATCAAGGCCCAGGCCCCCCTGTTCAAGGAGAGACTGGTCACCCAGCTGCACTGGGGTGGCGGCACACCCACCTATCTGAGCGAACCCCAGACTCGTCGCCTGATGGCCATGTTGCGGGAGCACTTCCACTTCGCCGAGGAGGGGGAGATCAGCATCGAGGTGGATCCCCGCGAGATCGAATTGTCCATGCTGGATGTGCTGCGGGAGCTCGGTTTCAACCGCATCAGCCTTGGCGTTCAGGACTTCAACAAGGCGGTCCAGGTTGCGGTCAATCGGGAGCAGGACAACGACTTCATCCGCGCCATGCTGGTCCGTGCCCGCGAGCTGGGGTTCCGCTCCACCAATCTGGATCTCATCTACGGTCTGCCGCACCAGAACCGGGAGAGCTTCCATCACACCCTGGAAGAGGTGCTCAAGACCGACCCGGCTCGCCTCTCCATCTTCAATTATGCCCACCTGCCGAGCCGTTTTGCCGCCCAGCACAAGCTGAAAGAAGCGGACATGCCGGCGCCGCAGGAGAAGCTGGCCATGCTGCAAGACACCATTGCCTTCCTGACCGGCCAGGGTTATCAGTTCATCGGCATGGACCACTTTGCCAAGCCCGATGACGAGCTGGCCGTCGCCCAGCGCGAGGGCAAGCTGCATCGCAACTTCCAGGGTTATACCACCCAGGGGGATTGCGATCTGCTGGGGCTGGGGGTCTCTTCCATCAGCATGATGGGGGATGCCTATTCCCAGAACCAGAAGGATCTCAAAACCTACTATGCCCAGGTCGAGTCACTGGGCCATGCCCAGTGGAAGGGGTGCTCCCTCAATCGGGACGATCTGATCCGTCGTGAGGTGATCAAGCGCCTCATCTGCGATTTTTCCCTGAACTTCGCCGCTGTGGAGCAGGCCCACGGCCTGGTGTTCAAGGAGTATTTTGCCGAGGATCTCAAGCTGTTGCAGACCTTCATCGACGACGGTCTGGTGCGCATGACCGAAGAGGGGCTGGAGGTGGTCTCCACCGGTCAGCTGCTGATCCGCAACATCTGCATGTGCTTCGATGTCTACCTGCGCAACAAGACGCGCCAGCAGCAGTTCTCCCGGGTGATCTAGGCCGGGCAATGTCGTTGGACAATAAAAAACCGCCTTTCGGCGGTTTTTTATTGGGTTTTACCCCTGCTCAGCGTTGAGCCGCGCGGGCACTCAGCTCGGCCTTCTCGGCTTCGCTCAGGAAGGCCAGGGTCAGGCCGTTCTGCTGGGCGGTGCGGATCTCGCTCACCGTCATGCCGGCAGCCGGGGCCGCCACCTCGTATTCATGGGGCAGGTCGATCCCCTCCACCGCCGGATCGTCGGTATTGAGGCAGGCCAGCACGCCGGCCGCCAGGAACTGGCGGATCGGGTGATCGGCCAGACTCGCCACCGTAGTGGTCTGGAGGTTGGAGGTGAGGCAGGACTCGATGCCGATGCGGTGTTCGGCCAGATAGGCCATCAGGGCCGGATCCTGGATGGCCTTGACCCCGTGGCCGATGCGCTCGGCTCCCAGCTCGCGAATGGCCTGCCACATGCTCTCGGGGCCGGCGGCTTCACCGGCGTGCACGGTGACCCGCATGCCTGCATCCCGCACCCGGCGGAAGTGGTCGGTGAAGAGATCGCCCGGGAAGCCCAGTTCGTCGCCGGCCAGATCGATGGCGACCAGGCGATCGCGATGAGCCAGACAGGCATCCAGCTCCTGCTTGCACTGCTCGGTGCCGAAGGTACGGCTCATGATGCCGATGAGGTTGGTCTTGATGCCGAAGTCACGGCTGCCTGCGGCCACGCCGTCGATGATGGCTTCGACCACACCCTGCGGGTGCAGTTTGTGGGTCATCGCCATGTAGGCCGGGCTGAAACGCAGCTCGGCATAGTCGATCCCGGCACGCAGCAGATCTTCCACGTTTTCGTAGGCGACCCGGCGGCAGGCATCGTAGTCGGCCAGCACGGCTACACCCCAGTCCAGTTTCTTCAGGAAGGCCACCAGACTCGGCTCGTTCTCGACGATCTGCACGTGCGGGCGCAGGGCTTCAAGCTCGTCGGCCGGCAGTCGGATGTTGTGCTGACGTCCCAGCTCGAGAATGGTCTGCGGGCGGATGTTGCCATCCAGATGGCGATGCAGGTCGGTCAGGGGGAGGGATCTGTCAATCATGGGGCACCTTCTGCGAGTCGGGTTGGAAAGCCTGCCATTCTAGGCGGGGCGCCTGAAAAAGATACCCCGTTTGCAAGCAAACGGGGTGTGATTGGTCAGGCTTTCCCTCAAGGCGTGATGGGAATCGTTTTTCCCGCAGGCTCAGGGAATGTCGAGCTCCTTGAGCTTGCGGGTCAGGGTATTGCGGCCCCAGCCGAGCAGGCGGGCAGCCTCCTGCTTGTGACCGTGGGTGTGATCCAGTGCCGTCTCCAGCATGATCCGTTCGAACTGGGGCATGGCATCCGCCAGGATATCTGTCTCCCCCAGCGCCAGCTTGGCGGCCACCCAGTCCTGCAACTGCTGCTGCCAGCCACCGGTCAGGGCGGGCTGGCCCGGCTCGGCGGTGCTGGTGATGGGAGTCAGCAGCTCGGTGGGCAGATCGCCTACCAGCACCTCCTGGCCCGAGGCCATCACCGTCAGCCAGCGGCAGACGTTCTCCAGCTGGCGCACGTTGCCCGGCCAGGGCAGGCGGCTGATGTAGGTCTGGGTATCCGGGTGCAGGCTCTTGGCCTCCACGTTCAGCTCCTTGGCGGCTCGCAGCAGGAAGTGCTGGGCCAGCTGGGGGATGTCCTCCCGGCGCTCCTTGAGGGCCGGAATATGGATGCGGATGACGTTGAGGCGGTGGAACAGGTCTTCCCGAAACTCGCCGTCGGCGACCCGCTTCTCCAGATTCTGGTGGGTGGCGGCAATGATCCGCACATCCACCTGCACCGGTTGGTGGCCGCCAACCCGGTAGAACTGCCCGTCCGCCAGTACCCGCAGCAACCGGGTCTGCACGTCCAGCGGCATGTCGCCTATTTCGTCGAGAAACAGGGTGCCGCCATCGGCCTGTTCGAAGCGGCCGTGACGAATGTTGTTGGCGCCGGTGAAGGCTCCCTTCTCATGACCGAACAGCTCGGATTCGATGAGATCTTTCGGGATGGCCGCCATGTTGAGGGCGATGAAGTTCTTGTGGGCCCGGGGGCTGTGCTTGTGCAGGGCATGGGCAACCAGCTCCTTGCCGGTACCGCTTTGACCGTTGATGAGCACCGAGATGCTGGAGCGCGACAGCCGGCCGATGGCGCGGAACACCTCCTGCATGGCAGGGGCTTCGCCGATGATCTCCGGGGTGGTGGTGGCTTCCTGCTGGCGAGCCTTGCGCTTGGTACGTTGCTCCTTGAGGTGGTTCTCGGCCCGGCGTACCAGGGTGACCGCCTCGTCGATGTCGAACGGCTTGGGCAGGTATTCGAAGGCACCGCGCTGGTAGGCGTTGACCGCGCTGTCGAGGTCCGAGTGGGCCGTCATGATGATGATGGGCAGATCGGCTTGGCGGCGATGGATCTGCTCCAGCAGGCTCAGGCCGTCGATGCCCGGCATGCGGATATCCGAGAGGATCACGTCCGGTGAGCGCATCTCCAGTGAACTCAGCAGGGCTTCGCCGTCGGCGAAACTTTCGCATTCGAAGCCTTCGCTGCCAAGGGTGCGCTCCAGAACCCACCGGATGGAGCTGTCGTCATCGACGATCCACACTTTTGCTGTCATGAGGTTCCCTTATTTGCGAAGTGGTAGATAAATGGTGAATTCGGTGTGGCCCGGCCAGCTGATGCAGTCGATGCGACCCTTGTGCTGATCGATCAGGTTCTGGGCGATGGAGAGGCCCAGGCCCGTTCCCCCTTCCTTGCCGGTGATCATGGGGTAGAAGAGGGTGTCGCGAATGGCGTCGGGAATGCCGGGGCCGTTGTCGATGATCTTGATTTCGGCCGCCAGGCGATAGCGCTGGCCATGGATGGTGATCTGGAAGGCGGTGCGCGTCTTGATGCGGATGAGGCCGTCCTGATCCCCAAGGGCCTCGGCGGCGTTGCGCACTATGTTCAGGAACGCCTGTTGCAGCTGGTCCGATTCCATCTCGAATTCGGGGATGCTGGGGTCGTAGTCCCGCTCGATGCGGATCTGCGGCGGCAGCTCCAGGTCCACCAGACGGCGCACCTGCTCCAGCACGGAGTGAACGTTGTGCATCTGGTGACGGCCGGGACGCTGGGGGCCGAGCAACCTGTCGACCAGCACCCGCAGGCGATCGGCCTGCTCGATGATGATGCCGGTGTATTCACGCAAGGCCGGGTCGGGCAACTCCTTTTGCAGCAGTTGGGCCGCGCCGCGCAATCCCCCCAGGGGGTTCTTGATTTCGTGCGCCAGGCCGCGCACCAGCTCCTTGGCGGCCTGCTGCTGGGCGTGTTGCTGCAGCTCCTGGCTGATCTTCTTCTGCTGATCGATCTTGCGCAGTTCTACCACCATCAGTCGCTGTTCATGATCGGCCATGGGACTGACGCTGATCTCCACCAGCCTGGGCTCCCCCTCCACCACCAGAGTGACTTCGCTGTCGGTGAAGCCCTGCCCCGAAATGAGGCACTGTTTGAAACGCTGCAGATCGAGAGAGATGTGTTCCAGCAGGTGGGGCAGTTCGATGCCGATCAGCCGTCGTTCGCTGAGGGAAAGCAGCTGCTCTGCCGCCGGGTTGACGAATTGAATGCAGAGACGTTCATCCATGAGAATGACGGCGGTCAGCAGATTGTCCAAGAGTGTCTTGGCGTTGTCCGAGCGGGTTGGCACAGGTTTCTCCCTAAAACGGTGCTGTACACCTAGAATGCACCAATATAGTGCATCAAGTTTACCCGCATCGGTGCGTCACATCACCCCTAATTGGCTTTGGGGGCGGCTCTGGGAGCCTGATTCACCGACGCCCTGTGCAGGTAAAAGGTGGTTGGCTTAGATTTAGCAAGGATCGTACCGTCTTTGGCGAGCAACTCGAGCCGTGCCTCGTAAGCGCCCCTATCGAGGTTTTCCACCCGTATGGCCAGGCTGTTGTGAACCAGGGGCACCGCCTTGCCGTTCAGGATCAGACGCACATCGTATTGCACCGGGACCTGGGGAGAGATCTCGCCCTGGAAGACGATGTTGCCGGTATTGTCGCGCAATGTGCTGCCCGGTTCCGGAGAGATGAGGTCGATCTCCAGGGGAGCCGCTTCCAGGGCTTTCCTGGCATCGACACCGGTCAGGCTGTTGAAGTTGTCCACCTGGACCGAGTGGGGGGCTGTGCCGATGAGCGGCGAGACCCGCAGGTCCACCTCTTTTGCGCTCTTGCCGGGAGGGGGGGCATCGGTGTAGTGGGTCACTCCCTGGGGATCGACCCAGGAGTAGACGCGGGCGGCCTGTGCGGAACAGGAGGCCATCAGCAGGAGGCTCAGCAGCCAGGGTACAGTGTTCATCCATCTCTCCTTGACGGGGTTCACCTTAATCCTATCAGAGAAAAACCACGGGGTCGGGGTGTGAACAGCCGAGGGTGGTACGGCTCCGTGAACGGGATCATCTTTCTGCATGATCGTGCCCGTTCGGCGGTATTTCCGTTGCCAGAATGAAAAAAACCCGCCAGATGGCGGGTTTGTCATGGGAAAGCGGATTAGACGGAGTAGTACAGCTCGAACTCCAGCGGGTGCGGGGTCATGCGCACGCGGTCAACATCCTGCTGTTTCAGTTCCAGGTAGGAGTTGATGAAGTCATCGCTGAACACGCCACCACGGGTCAGGAACTCACGGTCTGCATCCAGTGCGGACAGCGCTTCGTCCAGGGAACCGGCAACGGTCGGCACTTCGGCGGCTTCTTCCGGCGGCAGATCGTACAGGTTCTTGTCCATGGCATCGCCCGGATGGATCTTGTTGATGATACCGTCCAGACCGGCCATCAGCTGGGCAGCGAAGGCCAGGTACGGGTTGGCAGCCGGATCCGGGAAGCGTACTTCGATGCGGCGGGCTTTCGGGCTCGGCACGACCGGGATACGGATGGAGGCAGAGCGGTTGCGGGCGGAGTAGGCCAGCATGACCGGTGCTTCATAGCCCGGCACCAGACGCTTGTAGGAGTTGGTGGTCGGGTTGGCGAAGGCGTTGATGGCCTTGGCGTGCTTGATGATGCCGCCGATGTAGTGCAGTGCCATCTCGGACAGACCGCCATACAGGTCACCTGCGAACAGGTTGACGCCGTCTTTGGCCAGGGACTGGTGGCAGTGCATGCCGGAGCCGTTGTCGCCAAACATGGGTTTCGGCATGAAGGTGACGGTCTTGTTGTAGGCGTGGGCCACGTTGTGGATCACGTACTTCAGGACCTGCACTTCGTCAGCCTTCAGAGTGAGGGTGTTGAAGCGGGTTGCGATCTCGTTCTGACCGGCAGTCGCCACTTCGTGGTGGTGAGCTTCGACGACCTGGCCCATCTCTTCCAGCACCAGGCACATGGCGGCACGGATGTCCTGGGAGGAGTCAACCGGGGCAACCGGGAAGTAACCACCCTTGACGAACGGACGGTGACCCTTGTTGCCGTGCTCGTAGTCGGTACCGGAGTTCCAGGCAGCTTCTTCGGATTCGATCTTCACGAAGCTGTGGCCCATGGTGTTGGAGAAGGTGATGTTGTCGAACATGAAGAATTCCGGCTCCGGCCCGAACAGCACGGTGTCAGCGATGCCGCTGGACTTCAGGAAATCTTCGGCACGCTTGGCGATGGAGCGCGGATCACGGTCATAGCCTTGCATGGTGGCGGGTTCAAGCACGTCACAGACGATGTTCAGAGTGGTCTCTTCGGTGAACGGGTCCAGTTTGGCGGAAGCCGGGTCCGGCATCAGCACCATGTCAGACTCGTTGATGCCCTTCCAGCCGCCGATGGAGGAACCATCGAACATCTTGCCGTCTTCGAAGAAGTCTTCGTCAACCTGGTGGGAAGGGATGGATACGTGCTGCTCTTTACCCTTGGTGTCGGTAAAACGCAGATCAACAAACTTGACTTCGTGTTCCTGGATCAGGGCCAAAACGTTCTGGGCTGACATGCTAAGTAACCTCCGGTGTTAAAACTCTTTGGGTGAATGCGTCGTCACATTCACATAAGCCAGTATCGTGCCAAGTTTGTGACAGCTTGATTTCAGGGCACTTGCACCGTTTCAGGCTGCCGAGAAACCCGTTCTCATGCCGGTTGCTGCATTAAAGTGGTGCAACCTTGGATCGTTTTGGTGCACCGAGATGGTGCGCCAGCGTATCCAGGCCATCTAAGCAGCCTTTTGCCGCGGGGTCCATGATCCTGATCCTTTGTTGTGTGTGAATGTGTTGCAATTCTGCTAGGCAGATCACAAAGGCGAGAGTACAATTAGCGCCCAATTTTACCCGGTGATTTGAGGCGAGAATGTTAGAGAATTTACGCAATATTGCGATTATTGCGCACGTTGACCACGGCAAAACGACTCTGGTTGATAAGCTGCTGCAGCAATCCGGCACTCTGGATCGCACCAGCGAAGGTCAGGAACGGATCATGGACTCCAATGATCTGGAACGGGAACGTGGCATCACCATTCTCGCCAAGAACACTGCGATCCGCTGGAACGACTACCGCATCAACATCGTGGATACCCCGGGTCACGCCGACTTCGGTGGTGAAGTTGAGCGCGTACTCTCCATGGTTGACTCCGTGCTGCTGCTGGTCGACGCCGTTGACGGCCCGATGCCGCAGACCCGTTTCGTGACCCAGAAGGCGTTCGCCCAGGGTCTGAAGCCCATCGTGGTCATCAACAAGATCGACCGTCCGGGTGCTCGTCCTGACTGGGTAATGGATCAGGTCTTCGATCTGTTCGACAACCTGGGTGCCACCGATGAGCAACTGGACTTCAAGGTTGTTTACGCCTCTGCACTGAACGGTTGGGCCACCCTGGATCAGGACGTCCCGTCCGAGAACATGGAACCCCTGTTCCAGGCCATCGTTGACAACGTGGAAGCCCCGAAGGGCGACGTTGACGGTGCCTTCCAGATGCAAATCTCCCAGCTGGACTACAACTCCTACGTGGGCGTCATCGGTATCGGCCGCATCACTCGTGGTCGCGTCAAGACCAACCAGCAGGTCACCATCGTCAGTGCCAACGGCAAACCGCGTACCGGCAAGGTCGGTCAGGTACTGGGCTACCTGGGCCTGTCCCGTACCGAAGTGACCGACGCGCAAGCGGGCGACATCATCGCCATCACCGGTCTGGGCGAGCTGAAGATCTCCGACACCATCTGTGACAACAGTGCCGTCGAAGCCCTGCCGCCGCTCTCCGTTGACGAGCCGACCGTGAACATGACTTTCCAGGTCAACACCTCGCCGTTCGCCGGTAAAGAAGGCAAGTTCGTCACCTCCCGCAACATTCTGGAGCGTCTGAACCAGGAACTGGTCCACAACGTGGCCCTGCGCGTGGAAGAGACCGAAGATCCGGACAAGTTCCGCGTCTCCGGCCGTGGTGAACTGCACCTCTCCATCCTGATCGAAAACATGCGTCGCGAAGGTTACGAACTGGCGGTATCCCGTCCGGAAGTTATCCTGCGTACCGTGGATGGCGAACTGCAAGAACCGTTCGAAACCGTCACTGTGGACGTGGAAGAAGCGCATCAGGGTTCCGTGATGGAGCAGCTCGGCCTGCGTAAAGGCGAGATGACCAACATGACCCCGGATGGCAAGGGTCGCGTCCGTCTGGACTTCATCATCCCGAGCCGTGGCCTGATCGGCTTCCAGACCGAGTTCCTGACCATGACCTCTGGTACCGGTCTGCTGTACCACACCTTCGACCACTACGGTCCGCACAAGGGTGGCAGCATCGGTGAGCGTCAGAATGGCGTGCTGATCTCCAACGCCACCGGCAAGGCCCTGACCTTCGCCCTGTTCGGTCTGCAAGACCGTGGTCGTCTGTTCATCGGTCACGCGACCGAAGTGTACGAAGGCCAGGTGATCGGTATCCACTCCCGTTCCAACGACCTGACCGTCAACTGCCTGAAAGGCAAGCAGCTGACCAACATGCGTGCCTCCGGTACCGACGAAGCCCAGGTGCTGACTCCGCCGATCCGCATGACCCTGGAGCAGGCTCTCGAGTTCATCGACAACGACGAGCTGGTCGAGATCACCCCGAAAGCCATCCGTATCCGCAAGAAACTGCTGACCGAGATGGATCGCAAGCGCGCTGGTCGTGCTTGATCGATAGCTGTTCATCGACAGACCAAAGAGAGGCCTTATGGCCTCTTTTTTTATGGGCTCGACATGAGGGCGCATGGTGCCTGAGCCCGATGGAGGCGCATCCGGCCGGTCTGCGGGTGGCCAAATGACCACCCTATCTGACACAATGTCTGCATGATCACGCTTACGAGAAACAAGATGCAGCAGCAGATCCGCGGCCGTCTGGCCCATGCACTCTCCTTCTTGCGCCACGATGGTGCCCACTTCGCCCAGTTTGTCTGGGGCCGCTTCCAGCAGGACAGATTGACGGTGACTGCCGGTTACCTGGCCTATGTCACCCTGCTCTCCCTGGTGCCCATGATCGCCGTGGTGTTCGGCATGATGTCGGCCTTTCCGGTGTTCCAGAGCCTGAAGCAGGCGGTGGAGCAGTTCGTCTATCACAACTTCGTCCCCACCGCCGGCGAGATGCTCAAGGAGTACATCGACGGTTTCGTGGCCAACGCCACCAACACCACGGCCGTCGGTATCGGTGCCCTGATCGTGGTGGCCCTGATGCTCATCTCGGCCATCGACAAGAACCTCAACTACATCTGGCGATCCACCCGAAGCCGGCCCTTGGCCCAGGCATTCGCCATGTACTGGATGATCCTGACCCTGGGCCCCGTGCTCATCGGTGCCAGCATCGCCATCTCCTCCTACATTCTCTCGCTCAGGTTGTTCGCGGCTGACAGCCTGTTCGGTATCGGCTATCTGCTGTTGCGCAGCCTGCCGTTCCTCTTCTCCGTGCTCACCTTCCTGCTGATCTATACCGTGGTGCCCAACTGCCGCGTGCGGCTGACCCACGCCTTCATCGGTGCCCTGGTGGCGGCCACCCTGTTCGAGCTGGCCAAGCGCGGCTTTGCCATCTACATCACCAACTTCCCCTCCTACCAGGCCATCTATGGCGCCCTGGCGACCATTCCCATCCTGTTCGTCTGGGTGTATCTGAGCTGGCTGGTGGTGTTGCTGGGGGCCGAGACCACCGCCTGCCTCGGGGAGTACGAGAAGCCCGGTGCAGAGGAGCTGGCCTGACGCCGGCCGGCCATCACACCGGATCCCGGCACAAAGACGTTGGCCCGGGCAGGGCATTTATTGGTAGCATCGACGACCGCTCATCCCGCAGGATGGGCGGTCGTGCTGTTTTGAGAGGAGAGGGATGTGATTGCACTGATTCAGCGGGTCAGCGAGGCCAGCGTAACGGTAGAGGGAGAGGTGACCGGGGCCATCGGCCAGGGGTTGCTGGTGCTGCTCGGGGTGGAGCAGGGGGATGACGAGGCCAAGGCGGACAAGCTGCTGCACAAGGTGAGCGGCTATCGCATCTTCTCTGACGAGAACGGCAAGATGAACCTCAACGTGAGCCAGGTGAGCGGCAGCCTGCTGGTGGTCTCCCAGTTCACCCTGGCGGCGGATACCGGCAAGGGGATGAGACCCAGCTTCTCCGGTGGCGCCCATCCCGCAGATGCAGAGCGACTCTATGAGTACTTCGTGGCTCGCGCCAGGGAGAGCGGCGTGCCGACCGAAACCGGCCGCTTCGCCGCCGACATGAAGGTCAGGCTGCTCAACGACGGCCCCGTCACCTTCTGGCTGCAGGTATAAGGGTGACGGGCAGGGCAGGCCTCACCGGGGGGACTGGGAGCGATGCCTGCACACTTCGCAGGTTCTTCACCTTGCCGGTGCTCGCCCGCCCTGGCCATGCTGACGGGTCGCGTGCAGGATGACGTTGCGGTAGCCGGGCACGTCGTGGACGTGGGTCGGGCCTATCCACTCCTCTGCCAGTCGCAGAGCCTGTGACTGTTCGAGCCGGGTGCGGGGCAGCAGATTGATGATGAGGGTTCCGCTCAGGCGGCTGGCCAGCGCCTGATAGAGCGGGGCCTGGAACAGCAGCAGGGGGTTGCCGTCCTGGCTGAACAAATCCAGCAGCACCAGATCGTAGATCTCCTGGCTCTGGTGCAGGAAGTGCAGCGCATCGGCGTGATGCAGCCGAGGCGAGCCCCCTGATGAGGGGAGGAAGAACTGCTGGAACAGGGTGAGGATCTCGGCATCCAGATCCACGCAGTCGTGGTGGG
The DNA here is from genome assembly GCF_040908465.1 of Aeromonas sp. R10-1. Taxonomy (NCBI): domain Bacteria; kingdom Pseudomonadati; phylum Pseudomonadota; class Gammaproteobacteria; order Aeromonadales; family Aeromonadaceae; genus Aeromonas; species Aeromonas sp. R10-1. The sequence continues at coordinate 44,766 of NZ_JBFODT010000027.1, read as the reverse complement.
CATCGGGCCAGCGTGCCGCCAGGTGACGGGTGAGATCCCCTCCGCCCAACCCCAGCTCCAGGATCCGGCTTGCCTGCTTTGGCAACTGCTCCGCGATGCTCCGTTGATGAGGCAGACAGAGGCGTGCCGGCTGGTTGAGGCTCATGGCGGATTGCACCACGCCGTCCATTTCCAGCCAGCGATGACGGGCATTTTCAAGCACCGAAACGCGGCGTTCGGGTTTGGCACTGAGGTGCAATAAGTGATCGGCTTGGTACGCTTGCAGATTGAAGTCCATGAATTTGCACGGCAAGATGGCTTTCGACCAGTGTAACTCAAGGATGTTGTTATGTACCGGGTGGTCACCCCCCAAACGGCAGCCGAGCTGGATACCTACTACAGGCTGCGCCGGGAGAAATGGTTGCGTCAGTCCTTCCATCTGCCAGTCGGCGCACACTCAAGGATCGCTTTATGTACCGGGTAGTCACCCCAGAAACACCAGCGGAGCTGGATGCTTACTATCAGTTGCGCTGGGAACTACTGCGCAAACCCTTCAATCTGCCCCTTGGCTCCGAGCGTGACGAGTACGATACCGTTGCCATTCACCGGCTGATGCTCTCCCCCGACGGAACGCCCATCGCCGTGGGTCGCCTCTTTGTGGGTGGCGATGAAGCCCAGATCCGCTTTATGGCGCTGCGACCCGAATTTCGCGGCCAGGGGCTGGGCGCCCGCATGGTGGAAGATCTCGAGCAGCTTGCCCGCGACGAGAAGGTGAAACGGCTGGTGATGAACGCCCGCCAGGAGGCGGTGGAGTTCTATCGCCGCTGCGGCTTCCTCGAGGTAGGGGAAGGCCCCGTCTCCTTCGGCCGCATCCCTCACCGCCAGATGATCAAGTCCCTGAGTCCCATGCAGACCATCCAGTACCGTCCGGAGTGGTGCCAGGATCTCACTACCCGCTGGTCGCGGGGTATTCCCATCAGCGAGAAGATGGGGGTGCACATCACCCACTATGATGGCCAGACCTTCCACCTCAAGGCCAACCTGGCGGCCAATCTCAACGTCCACGACACCATGTTCGCCGGCAGCATCTACAGCCAGTGCGTGCTGGCGGGCTGGGGGCTTATCTGGTTGCAGCTCAAGGAGGCAGGGCTGGGAGGCGATACCGTGCTGGCCGAGGGCAACATCAAGTATTACCGGCCGGTGAGCGAAGAGCCGGAGGCGCGGGTGGCCCGGGAGGGCATGCCCGCCGTGCTCGAGCCGCTGAGGGGCGGAGAATCCGCCAAGTTCAGCCTGCGGGTGCAGCTGTTCAGCGGCCGCAAGCTGGCGGTGGAGTTTGTCGGTCAGTACGTGGTGCTGCCCATCAAGCGCGGCGCACGCTGATCCCTGATGTTCACAGCAACAAGGCCTCTTCGCGAGGCCTTGTTCGTTATTGGGCGGCGGGTGGCCGTGGGCGCCAGAGCGGGCCGCTTCGTCCCTGGGCGGGGTAGCTCACACCCGCCTCCCAGCCACAGGCGTCCTGTCCCGTGGGGACACTCCAGCCCAGGTCGGGCGCATTGAGGGGGCCGCGCCAGCGGGCGAGCAGCTCGGCGCAGCGTCCCTTGTTCAGGACCCCGAGGTCGAGCTGCCACTGGCCTGCGGCCAGGTCGACACCCCCTTGCAGTGCCAGCAGGTGGGTGATGGTGGAGGCACCGCCTTGCTCGATCCGCACCTTGCCCTGCTCCGCCCTGGCATCCAGCCTGATCTGATAGAAGGGGGTGTCTCCGCGTTGCATCGCCTGCCACAGCGTCTGCGGTGTCAGATCGGGGGGGGTCTGCTCCCTGAACCAGTCATCCAGCAGGGGGTCGATGCCGACCTTGTCCCAGAAGGGATCCTTGCTCTCCAGGCTCAGGCTGCCCTGAAGGGTCCGGCGCCAGTTGGCCGTCTGCTCGCCGGGCTGCCCGTTGAGGTCGGCTTGCAGATCTGCCGCCAGATCCACCTTGCCCGCGAAGGAGACGGGGGAGCGCAGCAACTTGCCCCACTGCTCCAGATCCAGCTGCTTGCCCTGCAACTGCAGGCGGCTCTCCTGCCCGGGCGTCCTGCCCCACTGGCCGCTCAGGTTGAGGGAGCCCTCGTCGGGCAGGGAGGTGGCGAGGGTGTTGAGCTGCCAGGAGCTGGGGGTCAGCTCGCCATCCAGGGTGCCGTTGCGAGCACTGAGACCGTCCCACACCAGCTCGAACCACTTGCTCTCGATGCGGGCGCGCCCCAGCAGGGGGCCTGGCTGGTTGCCCCGCAGGGCGAGATCGTTCAGGTAGAGTTGCCAGCCGGTCAGGGAGAGGGGCAGGGTGTCGTCGAAAGAGAGTACCTTGAGCTTGTCGAAGGCCAGTTTGCGGATGTCGATCTGTTGCGGGCGCCAGCCCTGCCAATCCTGCCACCACCCCTGGGGCAAACTGATGTCCATGCCGCTCAGGGCCAGATCCTTCAGGGTGAGCTTCTGCTGCTGGGTGTCGAGAGCCAGCTCGACGTTGAACTCCCCTTCGTATGCCTTGCCTCGCAGCTCGGCATCCAGCTGCCGGGGGGAGAAGGCGAGCTTGCCCTCGACGGCCTCAAGCTGGAACAAGCCGCGGCCCATGTCGCCCAGGGTGCCCGCCAGATAGCCGCTGGGCTGGCTGCCCGCCTGCCAGTCGAAGGCGGTGAGCTGGCCGTTGAAGTTGTTGAGGGAGAGCTCCTGATCTATGGCATTGATGCTCATCTGGGCAAGCTGACCCCTGTCCAGGGTGATGCGGCGCAGGGGGAACTCGCCAGGGGGTATGTCACCAAGCTCGAGGCGCATGGCGCGGGCCTTGAGACCGTGCAGTTGCAGGCTGCGCTCTGGCCAGTTCAGCACCATGCCGGTCTCGAGCAGGCCGTCAAACAGGTTGGTGGTCAGTCTGTCGGTGCTGAGCACCTGCCCCTCCAGCCGCCCCTTGAGGCTGAGACGGGCCAGGGTGAACATTGGGGTCTCCAGCTGGTTGATGCCCAGGGTGAGGTTGGCCTGGGGCTGGCGTCTCGGGTCGATCAGTTCCCAGTCACTCAGGGATGCACTGAGGCCGCGCAGGGTCAGGGCCTCGCTCTGCAGATTCAGGTTGTCGATGGTGCTGTCGCTGATGGTGAGGGAGTGAACCGGCAAGCTTGGCAACTGGTTGGGGAGCGGCAGCTTGATGACGGGACGGATGAGGTCCAGGTGGGCGATGCGCACATCCCGGTTCAACCAGTCGATGTGCTCGATCTCCAGATAGAGTTTTTCCAGCTGTACCGCATCCCCATAGCGCACCTGTTCCGCCAGCAGGGTGTAGGGGTGCAGCGGATTGAACACCAGTCGGCCTATGGTGACGGGCACCCCGGTCTGCTGGCTGAGCCAGTTGGCGATGGGGCCTTTGGCGCGCTCGGCATCGAACAGGCCGAGACCGACCCAGACAAAGAGCAGCAGGAAGGCAAAGGTGTAGAGCAGGCCGCGGAGCCAGGAATTCATCAGTGCTTTCCTCCTGTTTCTGTTGCTTGGTCAGGCATTCGAGTAGTGATCCCGTAGACCGAGCCAGCATCGTATCAAGGGTTCGACATGGCTCGGGTGTTTATTCATCAGGCAAGGTGACCCTCTTCTGCATCTGCCTTGGTCAAGCATTGGAGTAGTGGTCCCGCAGGCCCAGCCAGCGGCGGATCAGGGGCTCGACATGGCTCGTGTGTTTATCCATCAGGCAAGGTGACCCTCTTCTGCATCTGCCCTGGTCAAGCATTGGAGTAGTGGTCCCGCAGGCCCAGCCAGCGGCGGATCAGGGGCTCGACATGAGCCGGGTGTTTGTCCATCAGGAAGCGCGCCATCTTCTGCACCTGAGGGATGAGCGGCTGGTCGCGCACCAGATCGGCGATCTTGAGATCGGCCAGACCGGTCTGGCGGGTACCGAGCAGCTCGCCTGGGCCGCGCAGTTCCAGATCTCGCTGGGCGATGAGAAAGCCGTCATTGGTCTCCCGCAGTACCCCGAGGCGGCTCTGGGCGGTCTTGGACAAGGGGGCATGATAGAGCAGCACGCAGTGAGAGGCCACCGACCCCCGCCCGACCCGGCCGCGCAGCTGGTGCAACTGGGCCAGCCCCAGTCGCTCCGGGTTTTCGATGATCATCAGGCTGGCATTGGGCACATCCACCCCCACCTCGATGACGGTGGTGGCGACCAGCAGTTGCAGTATGCCCGCCTTGAACTCCTCCATCACCCGTTGTTTCTCGACGGGGCGCATCCGGCCGTGTACCAGGCCGATGTGCAGGCCGGGCAGCAGGGTTTGCAGCTCGGCGGCAGTGTCTTCGGCGGCCTGGCACTCCAGCACCTCCGACTCCTCGATCAGGGTGCAGACCCAGTAGGCCTGCTTGCCCTCCTCGCAGGCGAGCCTCACCCGCTCGATCACATCCTGGCGGCGACTGTCCGGCAGGGCGACCGTGGTAATGGGAGTGCGGCCCGGCGGCAGCTCGTCGATGATGGAGGTGTCGAGGTCGGCATAGGCGGTCATCGCCAGGGTGCGGGGGATGGGGGTGGCGGTCATGATGAGCTGGTGGGGATGCACCCCTTCCCGCTCTCCTTTTTCTCGCAGGGCGAGGCGCTGATGCACGCCGAACCTGTGCTGTTCATCGATGATAACCAGGGCGAGGCGCTGGAATACCACCTGCTCCTGGAAGATGGCGTGGGTGCCCACCACCATCTTGACGCTGCCGTCCGCGATGGCGGCCAGCGCCTCTTCCCGCGCCTTGCCCTTCTGCTTGCCCGCCAGCCAGCCCACCTTGATGCCGAGCGGCTCCAGCCACCTGGCGAAGTTGATGGCGTGCTGTTCGGCCAGCAGCTCGGTCGGGGCCATCAGCCCCACCTGGCAGCCGTTGCCGATGGCCTGCAGGGCGGCCAGTGCCGCGACCAGCGTTTTACCTGAGCCCACGTCCCCCTGGACCAGCCGCATCATGGGGTGGCTCTGCTGCAGATCCCGGCCGATCTCCGCCACCACCCGGCTCTGGGCGCCGGTGGGGGTGAACGGCAGGGCGCCGAGCAGCTGCCGGACCAGCTCGGGAGCTGGTTTGAGGGCACGGGCCAGCTGGGTCTGTGCCTGGGCGCGCACCTTCAAGACCGAGAGGTTGTGGGCCAGCAGCTCTTCCAGTACCAGCCGCTGCTGTGCCGGGTGCTGGCCGCTCTCGAGCAGGGCCAGCGCCACCGAGGGAGGCGGGCGGTGCAGCAGCTTCAGGGCGGCGGCCAGATCAATCTGCTGGGGATAGAGGCCGGCAGGCAGCAGCTCCTCGACCCCGTAGAGGTCGAGCTGGGCCAGGGCCTGATCCGTGAGGCTGCGCAGGGTGAGCTGGCGCAGCCCCTCTGTGGTGGGGTAGACGGGGGTGAGGGCCTCTTCGGTCTGGCCGGCCTGCTCCTCGCCGAGCAGCTTGTACTCGGGGTGGGCCATCTCCAGGCCGTACTTGCCGGGACGTGTCTCGCCGAAGCAGCGGATAAGGCGGCCCTGAGCCAGGCTGTTTTTCTGGGCAGCGGTGAAATTGAAGAAGCGCAGGGTCAGGCTGCCGGTGCCGTCGCTGATACGGCACACCAGCATGCGGCGGCGCCCCATCACCAGCTGGGTGTCCTGGATCTCGCCCTCGACGGCACCGTGCAGGCCGGGCGGCAGATCACCGATGGGCCACACCTGGGTGCGGTCCTCGTAGCGCAGGGGGAGGTGGAACAGCAGGTCCTGTACCGTGGCCAGCCCCAGCCGCTCGAGTTTCTCCAGCATCTTGCTGCCGACACCCTTGAGGCTGTCGAGGGAGATTTTATCCAATTTCATCAATTAGATGCCCGAAAACACTGTAAATATGTCCAGATGATAGGGGGTGTTGCGGCCTCGATGCAAGCCGCGTTGTGCCGTTCCGGGCTGGTGGGCAAGGGAGCGGGGGGAGGGTCATCCATGAAAAAGGCCTGCCGGAAACGGCAGGCCTTTTCACTGACGGGGCGCCCTGGCGGTCAGATGATGCGCTTGAGCAGGAGGTGAGCCTTGACCCTGTGGATCCGGGCCAGCAGCTTGCGCACCTGATCCGGGTAATCCTTGATCTGCTCTATCTGGTCGAAGTGACTGATGCGGCGGGTGTGGGCCAGGATGTTCTCCCGCTCCGCACTGAACTGCTCGCGCAGGTGATGGTGCTGGTCGTGTACCAGCAGGCCGTTCTCCAGATCCAGCGCCCAGGCTCGGGGATTGAGGTTGTTGCCGGTGAGCAGGGCCCACTCCTCATCCACGAAGATCCCCTTGAGGTGATAGGAGTTCTTCTCGCAGCACCAGAGCATGAGGTTGAGCCGGCCGTTGTCGATGTGGTGCTGGTTGCGCTCGGCAAACTTGCGCAGGTTGGTCTCGTAGAGATAGGGCAGACCGCCGATGGTGGAGAACTTCTCCTCCGGGGGGATGAAGAAGTCGTTGGCGGTCTTGTCGCCCACGACGATGGTCACCTTGCAGCCGCGTTTGAGCAGTGCCTCCACGTCCTTGTTCAACTCCTTGGGGGGGTTGAAGTAGGGGGTGCAGATGAAGATCTCCCGCTCGGTGGCCCGCACCAGGTTGCGGATCATCCGGTTGAGCTGGTTGCCCCGCTTGCCCAGGCCCACCATGGGGGTCACGGCGATCTCCCGATCGTTGGGCTGGATGCTCTCGAAGCGGTACTGGCAGAGGCGCAGGCGCTGCTTGAAGCGGCGGATCGGTCCCTTGAGCTGCTTGGCGCCGGGGATGCCGGTGCGATCCAGTCGCTGGACGGCTTCGCTGCCGAGGAAGACGTCATCCACGTAGTTGACCATGCTGCGGGTCAGTGCCGGGCTGTGGATCTGGTGATAGCGATCGAAGCGGTAGCGCTCCTGCTGGTGCAGGTAGATGTCGTTGAGGCTGGCGCCGGAGTAAAGCAGGGTGTCGTCGAAGATGAAGCCCTTGAGGTGCAGCACCCCGAGCAGCTCGCGGCCCTTGACCGGCACGCCGTAGATCTCGATCTGGTGTTGGTGGCTGGCGGCCATGGCCTGGTACATCAGGTGGTTGCCCCCCTGCTTGCCCTTGCCGATCAGGCCGCGCTGGGCGCGGTGGAAGTCGACGAACACCTTGATGTCGAGAGAGGGATTGCGCTGCTTGGCGGCATAGAGGGCGGAGAGGATCTCCCGTCCCGCCTCGTCATCCTGCAGATAGAGCGCGATCAGATAGATGCGCTGGGTCGCATGGGCGATGAGCGACAGGATCCGGCTCTTGAAGTCTTTGGCGCTGCTGAGTATCTGGAACTGATCCGCGGCGACCGCGATCTGGGGTAAGCGGGTCAGCAACTGTCGATAATGTGCCGATGAATGCATAGAGAAGCCTGAAATCACGGGATGAAGCGTTCCACTCGGGGCGAAGAATAGGCAATTCTAGCAATCTGTGGCGATGGGCCCAAGCAAGAATCCGTAAAAAGTCGGTGCAATATCACATCGGGGCCGACGGATGCGGCCCCGATGTGTTTCCGTCAGAGGATGGCGCTGGCCGTGGCCACGATGAGGAAGGCGATGGTGCCGAGCAGGGTCTCCATCACGGTCCAGGTCTTGAGGGTGGTCTTCTCGTCCATGTTGAGGAAGCGGCTGACCAGCCAGAAGCCGGAGTCATTGAAGTGGGAGAGCACGGTGGCGCCCCCGGCGATGGCGATGACGATGAAGGTCAGGTCCAGCTCGCTCAGGCCGGTGGTGGCGGCCACGGTCGGCGCCATCAGGGCGGCGGTGGTGGTCAGGGCCACGGTGGCGGAACCCTGGGCGACCCGCAGCGCGGCGGACACCAGGAAGGCCGCGAGGATCACCGGCATGCCGGTATCGGAGAGCACGTCGGCCAGCGCGGTGCCGATGCCGCTCGCCCGCAATACGCCGCCGAACATGCCGCCGGCACCGGTGACCAGGATGACGGCGCAGACCGGGGCCAGGGCGTCGTTGCAGAACTTCTCGAGCTGCACCTTACCCTGGCTCTGGCGGAACATCCAGAGGGCGTACAGCACAGTGATGAGCAGGGCGACCGGGGTCTTGCCGACCATGCGCAGCACGTTGACCCAGTCCGCACCCTTGTCGATGACGCCCATGACGCCCAGGGTATTGAGGCCGGTATCCATGAAGATGAGCACCAGCGGCAGCAGCAGGATGGAGATCACCTGGCCGAAGCTCGGCGCCTTGTCGGAGAGCTGCTCGGCGCTGGCAGTGAAGCTCGGGGGCAGGGGCAGCTCAAACTTCTTGCCGGACCAGAGCCCGAACAGGTAGGCACCCAGATACCAGGTGGGCAGCGCGACCAGCAGGCCCACGATGGTGAGCAGACCGATGTTGGCACCCAGCAGCTCGCTGGCGGCCACCGGGCCCGGGTGGGGCGGCAGGAAGGCGTGCATCACCGCAAAGGCGCCGGCGGAGGGCAGGGCATACTTGAGGACGGAGCCGCCGAACTGCTTCGCCACGCTGAAGATGATGGGCAGCATGACGATGAGGCCGGCGTCGAAGAAGATCGGGAAGCCGAACAGCAGGGAGGCCACACCCAGTGCGAAGGGGGCGCGGTGGGAGCCGAAGCGGTTGATCAGGGTATCGGCCAGTACCTTGGCGCCCCCCGTCATCTCCAGGATCCGGCCTATCATGGCGCCGAGGCCGACCAGCAGCGCGACCGAGGCCAGGGTGCCGCCGAAACCGGTCAGCATGGTGGGGATCACCTGGTCATAGGTGACCCCGGTGGCCAGGGCCGTCAGCATGCTGACCAGGGTCAATGCCACGAAGGCATGTACCTTGAATCGCATGATCAGCACCAGCAACATGACAATGGCTCCGCCCGCTACCGAGAGCAGATAGGCGACATCGGGTGTGTTCATTGCTCCGTCCATAAAATTGTCCTCAAATGGTTCTAGTTGTTGTTCTGCACATTTCTGTGCTGCACTTCACATTGCGAAACGTTACCGGTAACATGTTACCGGTAACGTGGTAGCTTAGAACCCATCAGGCGAACGTTTTTTGAAAAGTGAGAGAGAGGTCAAATAATGGCGGGCAAGTGCATTATCGTGATGGGTGTGTGTGGCAGCGGCAAGTCCAGCATCGGCCTCAAGGTGGCCAATGCCCTGGGGGCCAAGTTCATCGACGGCGATGATCTGCACCCTCGCGCGAACATCCAGAAGATGGCGGCGGGCAACCCGCTCAACGATGAAGACAGAGCCCCCTGGCTGGAGCGGATCCGCGATGCGGCCTACAGCCTGGAGCGCAAGAACGAGCTCGGCGTCATCGTCTGCTCGGCCCTCAAGAAGCAGTACCGCGACCAGATCCGCGAGGGCAACGACTCGGTGAGTTTCCTGTTTCTGGATGGCAGCCAGTCCCTCATTCTCGAACGGATGCGGGCACGGCAGGGCCATTTCATGCGCGAAGCCATGGTACAAAGCCAGTTTGATACCCTGGAGCGACCGGATGGCGAGCTCGGCGTGTTTCGCATCGATATCGACGGGACCTTCGAACAGGTGGTCGACCGTGCCGTCACCGCGCTGACGCAGGCGCAATGAGCCATGTCGCGCGCCCGGCTGCGGCCGACCGCGCCCGTATATAGAGTTGGAGAGAAAGCTATGACCCATCCCGTGATCACCCAGGTGACCAACCGCATCCGCGAGCGCAGCACCGCCCGCCGTGCCCGCTTCCTGGCCCGCATCCAGCGCCAGGCCGATCAGGGCAAGACCCGCGCCTCCCTCTCCTGCGGCAACCTGGCCCACGCCGTGGCCGCCTCGAGCTGTGACGAGAAGGGGCGGATCCTCGACATGACCCGCGCCAACGTGGCCATCGTCACCGCCTACAACGACATGCTGAGTGCCCATCAGCCCTATCAGGGCTACCCGGACATCATCAAGGGCGCCCTGGCCGAGCTCGGCCACAGCGCCCAGGTCGCCGGCGGCGTGCCCGCCATGTGCGACGGCGTGACCCAGGGTCAGCCGGGGATGGACATGTCCCTCTTCTCCCGGGACCTCATCGCCCAGGCCACCGCGGTCTCCCTCTCCCACAACACCTTCGACGCCACCCTGCTGCTCGGCATCTGCGACAAGATTGCCCCGGGCCAGATCATGGGGGCGCTTTCCCACGCCCACCTGCCCACCGCCTTCGTGCCTGCCGGCCCCATGGCGAGCGGCATCAGCAACGACGAGAAGGTGAAGGTGCGCCAGCAGTACGCTGCCGGTGAAGTGGGCCGCGACGCCCTGCTCAAGATGGAGTGCGGCGCCTACCACGCGGCGGGCACCTGCACCTTCTACGGCACCGCCAACACCAACCAGCTGGTGTTCGAAGCCATGGGCCTGATGCTGCCGGGCTCCGCCTTCGTGCATCCGCACAGCGAGCTGCGCCACGCCCTCACCGAGGAAGCGGCCCGCCGCATCAGCGCCATGATCCCGGGCTCCCCGGCCTATCGCCCCCTGAGTGCGGTGATCGACGAGCGCGCCCTGGTCAACGGCCTGGTGGCCCTGCTCGCCTCCGGCGGCAGCACCAACCACAGCATCCACATGGTGGCGCTGGCCCGCGCCGCCGGGCTGGAGCTGACCTGGGACGACCTGAGTGATCTCTCCGACGTGGTGCCGCTCCTGGTGCGCATGTACCCGAACGGCCCGGCGGACGTCAACGCCTTCGAACAGGCGGGGGGCGTGCCTGGCCTGATGCGTCGTCTGGCCGAAGAGGGGCTGATCCACATGGATGCCACCCCGGTCTTCGGCGAGATGCAGGACTACCTCAGCCGTCCGGCACTGGTGGATGGCAAGCTGGTGTGGCAACCGGTGGGCGAGAGCGCGGATCCGAGCGTGCTCTCCCCCTCTGGCAGCGAGTTCCAGGCCACCGGCGGCACCAAGCTGCTGGCGGGCAACCTGGGCCGCGCCGTGGTCAAGGTCTCCGCCGTCGCGCCCGAGTATCGGGTCATCGAGGCCCCGGCCCGGGTCTTCTCCTCCCAGCATGCGGTGGAGGCGGCCTACAAGGCCGGTGAGTTGAACCAGGACGCCGTCATCGTGGTGCGCCACAACGGCCCGGCCGCCAACGGCATGCCGGAGCTGCACAAGCTGATGCCGGTGCTTGGCAACCTGCAGAAGGCGGGTCACAAGGTGGCCCTGGTCACCGACGGCCGTCTCTCCGGCGCCTCCGGCAAGATCCCGGCCGCCATCCACGTCACCCCGGAAGCGCTGCACGGCGGGGCCATCGGCCTGCTTGCCGATGGCGACCTGCTGCGGGTGGATGCCGAGTCAGGCCGCCTCGACTGCCTGACCGATTTGAGCGGCCGTACCCAGGCCGAGATCGACCTCACCCTGGAACAAGAGGGGTGGGGCCGTGAACTGTTCAGCGTGATGCGTCGCGCGGTATCGAGCGCCGAGTGCGGCGCCACCATCTTTGACTAAGGAAGAGCTATGCAGAACTGGAAAGTGACCCCTGCCGAGGTGTTTGCCGCCTCCCCCCTGGTACCCGTGATGGTCATCAACGACCTGGAGCAGGCCCTGCCCATGGCCAAGGCCCTGCTGGATGGTGGCATCTCGGTGTTCGAGATCACCCTGCGCACCCCGGTGGCGCTGGACGCCATCACCCTCATCGCCAAGGCGATGCCGGATGCCATGGTCGGTGCCGGTACCGTGCTCAACTGCGCGCAGTTTGATGCCGCCGTCGCTGCCGGTGCCCGCTTCGTCATCTCCCCGGGCATGACCCCGGCCCTGCTGGCCCACGCGGCCAAGAGCACGGCGCCGCTGATCCCGGGGGTGGCCACCCCGTCCGAGGTGATGCAGGCGCTGGAAGCGGGCTACGACCACCTCAAATTCTTCCCGGCCGAGGCGAACGGCGGCACCAAGGCACTCTCCGCCATCGCGGCGCCCCTGCCCCAGGTGAAATTCTGCCCCACCGGCGGCATCGGCCCGAAAAACGTGGCCGACTACCTGGCGCTGAAATGTGTGGCCACCGTCGGCGGCTCCTGGATGCTGCCGGCAGACGCCGTCAAGAGCGGCAACTGGGAGGAGGTGACCCGCCTCTCCCGGGAAGCGGTTGAAATGGTTAAACGCTAAGCAAATATCGTTTAGAAAAATTAAACAGGCCACCCCCGGGTGGCCTGCTGTTTTTCCGCCCCCGGAGGGGGGGCCGTTTGCTTCCGGCCTCGCCCTGGCTTAAGGTCGGGGGCTGCCCCTCTCCCCTGGAGCCTTCATGTCCTGTCTGCATCCATCCTACCCGCAAGGGCACTTCACCGCGCTGCACTGCCACCCCCATGCCCAATACTGCTATCTGCACGACGGGGGCGGCATCATCACGGGGCGAGGGGAGGGAGAACTGCTGGTGGCGGGCCAGATCTGCTTTATTCCGGCGGGGTGGGAGCACGAGTTTCGCGTGCTGCGCCGCTCCCGGCTCTCCCTCCTCTATGTGCCGACGTCGGCCCGCACCGCCTTCGGCCCCTTGCAGGCCAGCCCGCTGCTGGCGGGCCTCTTCGCCCGCCTGCCCGAGCTGGCCGAGGAGGAGGTGAAAGGGGCCTATCTGACGGTGCTTGGCCAGGAGCTGGAGCGCGCCGACCCGCTCGCGGCGCGCATTCCCCTCGCCGGGGCGCTGGACCCGCGCCTGCTGCGGGTGCTGGACAGGGTGTGCCAGGCACCCGCCATCCATCTGACGCTGACGGCGCTGGCGGCAGATTGCGGCGCCTCGGTGCGTACCCTTAACCGGCTCTTCCTCCAGCAGCTGGGGTGCAGCTTTCGCCAGTGGCGGGAGCAGGTGGTGCTGGGACGGGCGCGCCAGTTGCAGCACCGGGGGCTCACGCTGGCCCAGATCGCCGATCGGCTCGGCTACGAGGATCCCGGCGCCTTGTCCCGCGCCCTCCAGCGCCTTGCCCGACGCGAACCGGCGGCCTGAGGGCCCGTCGTCTGCCTTCCTGCCCGCCATGGCGGTGTCTGCGGGTTGCCGGCAGTCAGCGCCGCGAGCCTATATCCGCATCCTCCTTGCTGCCTGCCAGCAGGCAGGTCACCTCGTCGGTGTGGCAGATCCGATCGCCGCGAAAGGTGAAGAGGCCGCTCACCTTGCAGACCAGGGTGCCGCCGTCCTGGCGGGTGGCCCGTACCACATGGGTCGAGTGCACCCGCTCCCCCTGCGCCAGGGTGGCGACAAACTCGATGCTCGCACCGGCCAGATGGCGGCGCAGTGTGGCGATGTGCTGGTGAAACGCCGGGTAGTCGAGCCGCTCGCCGTTCACCTCCTGGCAGTAGTCGGGGGTGAACCAGGCGTCGAGCTCCGCCAGGGGGAAGGCGGGATCGCAGATGACGCGCTGCAGGCAGGCTTTCAATCGTTCGGTGTGGTGCATGGTCTGCTCCTGACAGGTTGGATGGAGGAGCCAGCATAGGCCAGGGGGCGGCGAGGGGAGAGGGGAGAAGGCGCCATCATGGCGGTCGAACGCGCCATGATGGCCAGGGATCAGCCGAGGCTTTCCCCCTCATAGAGGGAGAAGCCGATGTCCTTGCACCTGGTCGCCAGCGGCTGGCCGCCGAGGCGGGCCAGCAGCATGATGGCGGCTTCGCGACCTATGGTCTCGCGGGGGGTGACGATGCTGGCGAGCTTGGGGGTCATGGCGTGGCCGATGTCGAGGGCGTTGCTGCCGGCGATGGCCACCTGCTGGGGCACCGGGATCCACCTGGCCTGGCATTGCAGCAGTGCCCCCACCGCCAGGTCGTCGTTGGTGCAGAACAGGCCGTCGAGATCGGGGAAGCGCGCCATGGCCTGGGCCAGCAGCTCTCCCCCCAGGGTGAAGCTGGAGGATTGCTCCGTCAGCAGGTGCTGGCCGGTCAGACCGAAATCGGCCATCGCCTGGTAGTAGCCTTCCATTCGCAGCTGGGTGCGCACGTCGAGCCGGGCGCCGAGGTAGATCACCTTGCGCCGTCCCCGGCGCAGCATCTCTGTTACCATGGCCCGGGCGGCGGCCCGGTGATCCATGCCCACCACCATGTCGATGGGGGAGAGGGGCAGATCCATGGTCTCCACCACCGGGATGCCGGCGGTGGCGATCATCTTGCGGGTGCGCTCGGTGTGCTGGGTGTCCGAGAGGATGAGCCCGTCCACGTTGTAGGAGAGGAGCGAGGCGACCTGCTCCTCCTCCCGCTCCGGGCTGTAGCCGTAGTGGGCGAGCAGGGTCTGGTAGCCGGCGGGCCGGGTCACCGCCTCGATGCCGTGGATCACCGCCGAGAAGACCTGGTTGGAGAGGGAGGGGATCAGGATGCCAATCGCCTTGCTGGTGGCGTTCGACAGCATGTCCGGCGCCCGGTTCGGGATGTAGCCGAGCTCCTCCACCGCGGCGGCGATGCGCTCGCGGGTCCCTTCGGCCACGGCGGACGGGTCGCGCAGGTAGCGGCTGACGGTCATCTTGGTGACACCGGTCAGGTCGGCAATGTCCTGCAGGGTAGGGCGGCGCTTGCGGGTGTCGTTCATCTGGGGATCCGGCAAAAAATGTTACACGTAACATTACCGTTTTTGCACGGCAATGTCAGCATATGACGCCATCAACAGGGGGCAGGGGATGATCAAGGGCAGGTGTTTCGAGGGGATCCACTTCGAGCAGCAGGAGGTGGAGGGGGAGCAGTTCCAGGGGTGCCGCTTCATCGGCTGTCACTTCTCCTGGCTGGATCTCGGGGAGAGCCGCTTCGTCGACTGCAGCTTCTATGACAGGGAACGGGAGCTGGGATGCCTGTTTCAGGGCTGCGATCTGAGGGAGGCGAGCTTCCTGCGCTGCGATCTCACCCTGGCGGACTTCGGCCGCAGCCAGTGTCTTGGGCTGGAGATGCGCGACTGCCAGGCCATGGGGATCAACTTCGCCCATGCCAGCTTCGCCAACCGGATCACTGCCAAAAGCTATTTCTGCGAGGCCCACCTCACCGGCAACAACTTCAGCTACGCCAACTTCGAAAGCTGCCTGCTGGAGCGGTGCGAGCTTGCCGGAAACCGCTGGCAGGGGGCCAACCTGCTGGGCGCCTCCCTGGCAGGCTCGGATCTCAGCGGCTCCGAGTTCGGGCAAATCGACTGGACCAGCTTCAACCTGCAAGGCTGCGATCTGCGCCAGTGCGATCTACCCGGTCTGGATCTGCGCCGGGTCAACCTCGCCGGGGTGCAGATCAATGAAGATCAGCAGCAGGGGCTGCTGGAGCAGATCGGGCTGGTGGTCTTCCCCTGAGCGGGGTGGAAAAGAGGTAAGTTTTCATCATCGGGGCGGGCGGTGTGGTGCCTCCCCTGCCAAGCAAAAAGCCTGCGCGATGCAGACTTTTTGTCAGGTGAAGTGGTAAACGACGCGGTGTTGCTGTCTTTTGCTCCCTGCCCCCCTCGCGGGAGAAGGGCTGGGGATGAGGTAGCGGACTCCACTCGGGCACCGACAAGGCGGGCCTAGCGTCTGGCCAGCCACTTGGTCGGGTTGATGGCCTCGCCCTGATAGCGGATCTCGAAGTAGAGGCCGGAGCGCTCCTGTCCGCCGCTGTCGCCGACCAGGGCCACGGGCTCACCCTGCTCCACCTTTTGTCCCACCTGGCGCAGCAGCGACTGGTTGTGGCCGTAGAGGCTCATGTAGCCCTTGCCGTGGTCGATGACCAGCAGCATGCCGAAGCCGTCGAGCCAGTCGGCGTAGACCACCTGTCCCGGTGCCACCGCCTTGACCTGGGTCCCTTCGCTGGCGCCGATCAGGGTGCCCTTCCACTTCAGCTCGGCGGTACGCGGCGAGCCGTAGGAGATGAGGATGGGGCCCTGCACCGGCCAGCGCAGGTTGCCACCCGTGCTCAGACCGCCGTAGCCGTTGCTGCTCGCCTTGGCGCTGTTGCGGGCGGCCGCTTGCTGCTGCGCCACCTTGGCCTGCTGTTCGGCGACGCGCTGCTGCTGGGCCGCCAGCCGCTGCTGTTCGCCGACCTGGCGCTGCTGGGCCGCGATCCGCTGCTGCTCCTCGATGCGTTTCTGTTCGGCTGCCAGGCGCTGGGCCTCCAGACGGCGCTGGCGCTCCTGCTCGGCCTTGATCTTGGCGAGGCGCTCCCGCTCGGCCCGTTCGCGGCGTTCCTTTTCTTCCTGCTGGCGACGCAGCTCTTCCAGCCGCGCCTTGAGCGCTTTCTCCGCCTTGACCAGCTTGTCGAGCTTCTGCTCGTCGGCCTGCACCGACTGCTGCAACTGGTTACGCACCTTGGCACGGCTCTGCTGGCTGGCCAGCAGGCTCTGGTGATGCTCCTGCTGCTCGCCGAGCAGGGTCTGGAGGCGGTTCTCGGTCTCTTTGGTGGCCTGCTGGTTCTTGGCCAGCTTGTCACGGGTGGCGCGCAGGGCTTCGATGGCCTCGATACGGGCCTTGTTGAGGTAGTCGAAATAGTCGAGGGCGCGGCTCAGCTTGGCCGGATCCTGCTGGTTGAGCAGCAGTTTGAGGTAATCGTGGTTGCCCGCCTGGAAGGCGCTTTCCGCCTGCTTGGCCAGCAACTGTTTCTGATGTTTTGCTTGTTGCTCCAGTGCCAGCTTGTCCTGCTGCAGGGACGCCAGCTTCTGCTGGTTCTGCCGGAGTTGCTGTTTGGTCTGCTCGAGTTTGGCGGCGGCAGCCGAAATGGCCTGCTCGTCAGCCTTGAGCTGGGTGTTGAGCTTGGCAAGCTCCTGCTTGCTGAGCTTGAGGGTCTGTTGCTGTTCCTTGATCTGGGACTGCATGGCCCCCAGCTGCTGGTTCGCAGCCTGGGCTGTGCCGGTACCGCCGATCAGGCAAAAAAACAGCGCGCCGGCCAACAGGCCGACGCGACTGGTTTTCTGTGAAATAATTTCGCATCCCCGCATGGGGCAGGATTATTTCAGAATCATCAGGGGCTTGCCAGTCATTTCCGGCGGCACCGGCAGACCCATCAGGGTCAGCATGGTGGGGGCCAGATCGGACAGTTTGCCACCTTCGGCGACCTCGGCTTTACGACCGAAGTAGATGAGGGGAACCGGCAGATTGGTGTGGGCGGTGTGGGCCTGACCAGTCTCTTCGTCCATCATCTTCTCGGCGTTGCCATGGTCGGCGGTGATGAGGCACTCGCCGCCCACTTCCGCCAGGGCGTCGGTGACGCGACCGATGCAGTGGTCGACCGCTTCACAGGCTTTGACGGCCGCATCGAACACGCCGGTGTGACCGACCATGTCGCCGTTCGGGTAGTTGCAGATGATGACGTCGTACTTGCCGCTCTTGATGGCCGCAACCAGCTTGTCGGTCAGCTCTTCGGAGCTCATCTCCGGCTGCAGGTCATAGGTAGCCACTTTCGGGCTCGCTACGATTTCGCGATCTTCGCCAGTGAAGCAGGCCTCTTCGCCACCGTTGAAGAAGAAGGTGACGTGGGCGTACTTCTCGGTCTCGGAGATGCGCAGCTGGGTCTTGCCCTGCTTGGCCAGCCACTCACCCAGGGTGTTGACCAGGGCGGTGGGCGGATAGGCGCAGGCGGTTTTGATGTCGGCCGCGTATTCGGTCAGCATCACGAAGTGCAGGGCCGGGGTGGCGGTGCGGGCGAAGCCGGTGAAGTCGCTGTCGACGAAGGCGCGGGTGATTTCGCGGGCGCGGTCGGCACGGAAGTTCATAAAGATCAGCGCGTCGCCGTCGATCATCGGTACAGCGTCGCCGATGCGGGTGGCCTTGACGAACTCGTCGTTCTCGTCGCGGGCATAGGCGGCGGCCAGCGCGTCGGTGGCGTTGTCGGCGGTGAATTCGCCCTTGCCCTGGGTCATCAGGTCATAGGCCTGCTGCACGCGATCCCAGCGGTTGTCGCGGTCCATGGCGTAGTAACGACCGATCATGGAGGCGAAACGACCCTTGCCCAGTCGGGCAAACAGGGCGTCGAACAGCTCGATGGAGGACTGGGCACTGCGCGGCGGGACGTCGCGGCCATCCAGGAAGGCGTGGAAGTAGATCTGCTCGGCGCCACGCTTGGCGGCCATCTCGATCATGCCCATGATGTGCTCTTCGTGGCTGTGTACGCCACCCGGGGACATCAGACCCATGATGTGCACGGCCTTGCCCTTGGTCACGGCAGCGTCGACAGCCTTGGCCAGCTCGACGTTCTGGAAGAAGTCGCCGTCCTGGATGTCCTTGGAGATGCGGGTCAGCTCCTGATAGACGACGCGACCGGCACCGATGTTGGTGTGGCCCACTTCGGAGTTGCCCATCTGGCCGTCCGGCAGACCCACGTCCAGGCCGGAGCCGGAGATCAGGGTGCTGGTGTAGTCACGGGCCAGGCGATCCAGATTGGGGGTCTTGGCGGCAGCAACGGCGTTGTACTCTTGCTTGGTGCTGTAGCCCCAACCGTCCATGATGACCAGAACCAGCGGTTTCTTAGCTGTTGACATAAGGCTATGTCCTCTCGGATAGGAATGAATTGCGGGAAGTGAAACTAGCGTAATATTACTACATCTGCCGAAATAGTCACCTGATAGCCAAGTCCCTCTCCAGCCTCGCTTTTTAACTGTTATCCCGCTGTTTTAGGCATGTTGCCGGCTTGTCTGCCGCGGCGGGTTTTCCTCTGTTTCCCCCTCTTTTCGGCATGGAGCATCCTCTCGTTCGGCCCGGTTGGAGGAGGAAGAATCGGCAGCCATCCCTGATGGGAGCTTGCTCTCGCTTTGCCGCCAAGATGGCTGATCTTATGCAGGGCCCCATGTATACTCGGGCCCTTGTCTTGGTCCCTGGATAGTAGAAGATGCAAGAGTATTTGGATTTCGCGGCCCGCAATCCGCTGCTGACCGCAGCCTGGTTGGGCCTGGCAGGCACCCTGGTGTATACCACTGTGCGTGCTCGTTTTTCTCCGGTGAAGGCGGTCAACAACCACGCCGCTACCCTGCTTATCAACCGTGAAAATGCCACCGTCGTGGACATTCGCAGTCAGGATGAATTTGCCAAGGGCCATCTGGCCGGGGCCCATCACCTGCCGCTCGCCCAGATCCAGGCGAATAATCTGGGTCCGGTTGAAAAGCACAAGGATGCCCCCATCATAGTGGTGTGCGAGTCGGGGATGACCGCTGGTGGCGCGGGTCGCCAACTGAGCAAGGCCGGTTTCAAGCAGGTGTATGTGCTCAGCGGTGGCATGGCCCAATGGCGTGCAGACAATCTGCCGGTGACCAAAAAACGCTGATTTAAGGGCCTGCGCCCACTCATTATCTTAAAAAGGAATCAAACGAAATGGCTGACGAAATCAACAACCAGGAAGTGCAACCGGAATTCCACATCCAGCGTGTCTACACCAAGGATGTCTCCTTCGAAGCCCCGAATACCCCGCACATCTTCCAGAAAGAGTGGCAGCCGGACGTCAAGCTGGACATGGACACCAAGACCAATGTCCTGGCCGACAGCGTCTATGAAGTGGTGCTGACCCTGACTGTCACCTGCAAGCTGGAAACCGAGACCGCCTTCCTGTGCGAAGTGCAGCAAGCCGGCATCTTCACCATCGGCAACCTGCCTGAGCCGCAACTGGCCCACTGCCTGGCGGCCTTCTGCCCGAACATCCTGTTCCCGTATGCCCGCGAAGCGGTGTCCAACCTGGTGAGCAAGGGTTCCTTCCCGCAACTGAACCTGGCACCGGTCAACTTCGACGCCCTGTTCGCCCAGCACATGGCGCAGGTACAGGCCCAGCAGGCGACTGCGGAAGCCTGATAATGGCCGACCAGATCGCAATCTCGGTCCTGGGGGCGGGGTCTTATGGCTCCGCCCTTGCCATTTCTCTGGCGCGCAATGGTCATCCGACCCTGCTGTGGGGTCACGACCCTGCCCATGTCGCCGAGCTGGAACAGGATCGCTGCAACAAGGCATTCTTGCCGGATGTCCCCTTCCCGGCCGATCTGCAACTGACGTCGGATCTGCAGGCGGCGGTGCAAGCCGCTCCCGTGCTGCTGCTGGTGGTGCCGAGCCATGTGTTCGGCCAGGTACTGGCCCGGGTCAAACCCTTCCTGCGCCCGGATACCCGGATCGCCTGGGCGACCAAGGGGCTGGAGCCGGACAGCGGCCGTCTGCTGCAAGAGGTGGCGCGGGAGGTGCTGGGGGATGCCATTCCACTGGCGGTCATCTCGGGCCCGACCTTCGCCCGCGAGCTGGCTGCCGGTCTGCCGACCGCCATCTCGGTGGCCTCGACCCACGACGACTTTGCTGACGATCTCTCCCACCTGCTGCACTGCGGCCGCTCGTTCCGGGTCTATACCAATCCGGACTTCATCGGTCTGCAGCTGGGCGGGGCGGTCAAGAACGTCATCGCCATCGGTGCCGGTCTCTCCGACGGACTCGGCTTTGGCGCCAACGCCAGAACCGCGCTCATCACCCGGGGCCTGGTGGAGATGCAGCGCCTCGGCGCCGCCCTCGGGGCCGACGCCAAGACCTTCATGGGGATGGCGGGGCTCGGGGATCTGGTGCTGACCTGTACCGACAACCAGTCGCGCAACCGCCGTTTCGGTCTGGCGCTGGGAGCGGGCAAGTCGGTTGACACCGCCATGGCCGAGATAGGCCAGGTGGTGGAAGGCTATCGCAACACCAAAGAAGTGCATCTGCTGGCGGCCCGTTGCGGCGTCGAGATGCCCATCTGCGAACAGATCTTCAAGGTGCTGTACGAGGGCAAGAATCCGAAAGAGGCGGCCATCGCCTTGCTGTCGCGAGACAAGAAGGACGAGTGATCTTCTGCCAGCCGCAGCATGCAAAAGGCCCCGCCAACTGGCGGGGCCTTTTCTTTGCCGCAAGGGGGCAAATCAGTAGTAGGAGTGGTCGCCGCGCTGGTGCTCGGTGGCATCCTTGACGCCGTTGAGCTCGCCCGGGAATTTCTCCAGCAACTGCTTCTCGATCCCCTCTTTCAGGGTGTAGTCGACCATGGAGCAACCGTTGCAACCGCCGCCAAACTGCAGGATGGCCAGTTTGTCGTCGGTCAGCTCGACCAGGGTGACCTTGCCGCCGTGACCGGCCAGCATGGGGTTCACCTCGGACATCAGCACGTATTCGATACGGTCGATCAGCGGGGCGTCGTCGGCCACCTTGCGCATCTTGGCGTTGGGGGCTTTCAGGGTGAGCTGGGAGCCCATCTGATCGGTGACGAAATCGATGGTGGCATCCACCAGGAAGGGGGCGCTCAGGGGATCGACCAGGCAGTCGAAGCCGCTGAAGGGCAGGTGCTGATCTTCCGGATCGACCGCGTCGGGTGGGCAATAGGATACGCCGCACTCGGCATTCTGGGTTCCCGGATTGACCACAAACACCCGGATGTTGGTGCCATCAGGCTGCTTCTCCAGCAACTTGCGGAAGTGGGCCTGGGCGGTGTCGGAAATGCTGATCATCACTATCCTCATAAACCTGAGTGTACGACTAGGGTATTCATGATAACTCGCTTGGCGGGGCTTGGGTAGCGTGCCGATGGCGAGCCTGTGAGCCCGGGCGTATCGGAATCATGCCGCCAGCGGACTCCCGGGCCGGATCCCAGCCCGGTTATTTCAGGTGTCGGAGGGTACGGCAGATGGCCCACACCTCTACCGTGGTGACGCCGTGCTCATGAAGCAACCGGGTGAGCTGACCTGCGGTGGCGCCCGTGGTGACCACATCATCGAGCAGTGCCACATGCCGGTAGTGGTGAGGTTCTATTTCGAAGGCGCCACGCAGATTGCGTCGTCGCTGGCCGGCACTGAGCCGGGTCTGTTGCGGGGTCGACCTTGTCCGGCGCAGTACGCGGGTGTCGCAAGGAATGCCGGTGAGTGCGCTCAGGGCATGGCCGATTTCTTCTGCCTGATTGAAGCCGCGCCACCACTGGCGCCACCAGTGCAGGGGAACCGGAATGATGACCTGCGGCGGGTTGGCGAGGTCCAGATGGTCTGCCAGCAGGCGGGCAAGCAGCGGCGCGAGCAGGATCTGACCGGAATACTTCAGCCGGGGGATGAGCTGGGCATAGGGTGCCTGATAGTCGCCGATCACCTGCAAACGCTCCCAGGGGGCGGGTCTGCGCTGGCAGCGTCCGCACAGCAGTTCGCTCTCGCGATGTTGCTCCGGCAGCGGTGCTGCACACATCAGGCATCGTCTGTCGTGCTGGCGCTGGGCGTGGCGGCACCAGGAGCACAACAAGGGCGTCTCGTCACAGGGTTGGCGACAGAGCAGGCACAGACCGAGCCAGTCGGACTGGGTGCCAAGGATCGGACTTGCTTTGGCGAGCAGCCGCTTTAACATGCAGGCTCCAAGCAGATAAACAGGGATCTTGAGTCTAGATGAGCGTATCGGTTGAGCGGTTTGGCCAGGGCCCGGACCTGGTGTTGTTGCATGGCTGGGGCATGAACGGGGCCGTCTGGCACGGTATTGCCCAAGAACTGGCTGCCCACTATCGGCTGCATCTGGTGGACCTGCCCGGCTTTGGCAACAGCCCCCTGCAAGCAGGGACAGACTACACCCTGCCCTGGCTGGCAGAGCAGGTGGCGGCCATATTACCTGAAAAATGCCATCTGCTCGGCTGGTCCCTCGGTGGTCTGGTGGCGAGTCAGTTGGCGCTGACCATGCCTGAACGCCTTCACTCTCTCATTACCGTAGCCAGCTCTCCCTGCTTCATGGCCCGCGACGAGTGGCCCGGGATTGCCCCCAAGGTGCTGGCAGGGTTCAACCAGATGCTGGCCGGCGACTTCATGCAGACCATAGAGCGCTTTCTCGCGATCCAGGCCATGGGCAGCGAGCACGCCAGAAACGACATTCGCCAGTTGCGTCACTGGCTGGCGGAGCGACCCGCTCCCCGGCTTGCGGCCCTGGAGGCGGGTCTGGGCCTGCTGGCCGAGGTCGATCTGCGGGATGAACTGATCGGCCTGGATCTGCCCTGGCTGCGTCTTTACGGCAGGCTGGATACCCTGGTGCCGAAGGCCGCCATTCCCTTGCTGGATGCGCGCTACCCTGCCAGCCACAGTCTGGTGCTGGAGAAGGCATCCCATGCTCCCTTCATCTCCCATCCAGAGCAGTTCATCACCCTCCTGCGGCAGTTCATTGACTGAGATTTGAGCGGCAGGCTTCAATAACTCGTCAGGTTGATGGATAATTAGCCAACCCTACAGAGGAGTGTGCCAATGCGTATCGAATCAGCCATGACGGCGGGCGTGCAGGGGTTCCAACGAGCCGAGCAGTTGGCCGGACAGGCGTCCAGCCAGATCGCCCGTCTCAATACGCCAGCGGGTGATCAGGTGCAGTTGCCGGATGAACTGGTGAATCTCAAGGTGGCCGAGCTGCATGCCGGGGCATCCGCCAAGGTGATCCAGACGGCCAGCGACATGCTGGGCACCCTGATCGATATCCGGGTGTGACATGAACATCAACGTCAGTCTGCCGACCATTATTCCGAATCAACTGCAGCCGCAGACGGAATCGGCACAGACTGACAACCGCCGTGCAGAACTGGTGCCCCCCAGCCGCCAGAGCGAAGCGTCCAACGCGGAGTCCGGCGTCGGTTCCCAGAAAGAGAGATCCCGGGCCGCCCAGGCCAATCCCGCCACCCCATCCTCGTCCACGAAAGAGAACGGCCAGACCGGCCCCGTGATGGTGGCGCACCGTTTTGTCGAGGCAACGGGGGAGGAGGGGGAGCGTCGACAACGTCAGGAGGGTGAGCAGCAGGAGCAGCAAAAGCAGCAGCGTCAGGTGGCTGCGCTGGTCGAACGGGATCTCGAAGTTCGCAAGCACGAGCAGGCTCACCAGGCAGCCGGCGGCGAGCATGCGGGGAGCCCTACCTACCAGTTTTCCCGTGGGCCGGATGGCAAGCGTTATGCCACCGGGGGGGAGGTGGTCATCGACATGGGGACCATTCCCGGGGATCCCGCCGCGACCATCGCCAAGATGCAGCAGGTGCGTGCCGCTGCACTGGCTCCCGATGAACCATCGTTACAAGACCTGAGTGTGGCCCGTGCCGCCTCTGGCAAGGAGGCACAGGCCCGCAAGGATCTGATGACCCTCAGGCAGGAAACCACAGGCCCGCTCGGTGCTTATATGGACAATCGAAACCAGGTGATTGCCAGGCACTATCAGCAAGCGGTGAGGCCAGCCTCCCCGCATAGCCTGAGTCAGGACGTTTGATCCCGCTCCGTGCAGGCATGAAAAAGCCCCTTTCGGGGCTTTTTTGCATTCTGGGGACTTATTTCTTCAGTTTCGACAGGGCAGCCGCGAAGGCGTTGCCCATGGCGCCCTCGGTCGGAGCGCTCTGACGGGGCGCCTGTTTCGGTCGGGCGTTGCCGGTGTGACGCGGCTCGGCCGGTTTGCGTGCAGGCTGGCCGGCTTTTTCATCCAGACGCATGGTCAGACTGATGCGTTTGCGCGGTACGTCGACTTCCAGCACCTTGACCCGGACGATGTCACCGGCCTTGACCACCTCGCGGGGATCCTTGACGAAGCGATCGGTGAGGGAAGAAATGTGCACCAGCCCGTCCTGATGGACGCCGATGTCGACGAAGGCGCCGAAGTTGGTGACGTTGGTGACCACACCCTCCAACACCATCTCGGGCACCAGATCGCTGATTTTCTCCACCCCTTCCTTGAAGGTGGCGGTCTTGAACTCGGGACGCGGGTCGCGGCCGGGCTTGTCCAGTTCGCCGATGATGTCGGTGACGGTAGGCACCCCGAACTGCTCGTCGGTGTAGTCGGTGGGCTTGAGGGTGCGCAGCAGGCTGCTGTTGCCGAGCAGGCTGTCCACGGTCTGCTCCAGCTTGGCGAGGATCCGCTCCACCACAGGGTAGGATTCCGGGTGCACCGCCGAGCCGTCCAGCGGATTGCTGCCGCCCCGAATGCGCAGGAAGCCAGCGCACTGCTCGAATGCCTTGGGCCCGAGCCGGCTTACTTTCAGCAACTGCTGACGACTCTTGAAGGCGCCGTTCTCGTCGCGGTAGGCGACGATGTTCTGGGCCAGGGTCTGGGAGAGGCCGGAAACCCGGTTGAGCAGGGCGACCGAGGCGGTATTCACATCCACCCCCACCGCGTTCACGCAATCCTCGACCACCGCATCGAGGCGGCGGGCCAGCTGGCTCTGGCCGACGTCGTGCTGGTACTGGCCCACACCTATGCTCTTGGGATCGATCTTGACCAGCTCCGCCAGGGGATCCTGCAGCCGGCGAGCGATGGAGACGGCGCCGCGAATGGAGACGTCGAGATCCGGGAATTCCTGGGAGGCGAGCTCGGAGGCGGAGTAGACCGATGCCCCCGCTTCACTGACCACGATTTTCTGCGCCTTGGCGGCCGGGTAGCGCTCGAACAGATCGCTCACCAGACGGTCGGTTTCCCGGGATGCGGTGCCGTTGCCGATGCTGATGAGCTCGACCTTGTGCTTCTGGCACAGCTCGCTCAGAGTCTTGAGACTCTGGTCAACCTGGCGCTTGGGTTCGAACGGATAGATGGTCGCGTGATCGACCAGCTTGCCGGTGGCATCCACCACCGCCACCTTGACCCCGGTGCGGATGCCGGGATCCAGCCCCATGGTGCAGCGCATGCCAGCCGGTGCCGCCATCAGCAGATCCTTGAGGTTCATGGCGAACACCTTGATCGCCTCCTCCTCTGCTGACTCGCGGATGCGGCCGATCAGCTCGGTTTCCATCTGCAAGGAGAGCTTGATCTTCCAGGTCCAGCTCACCACCCCCTGCAGCCACTTGTCGGCCGGGCGACTTTGCAGGTTGAGTCTGAGGTGATGGGCGATGATCCCTTCGCAGGGGCTGGTACCCTCATCCTCGCCGGTGACCAGCGCCAGGTTGAGGATCCCCTCGTTGCGGCCGCGCAACATGGCCAGCACCCGGTGGGAGGGGGCCTTGTGCAGGGGTTCGTCGTGTTCGAAGTAGTCCTTGAACTTGGCCCCTTCCTGCTCCTTGCCGGCCACCACGCGGGCGCGCAGGGTGGCGTTCTGCCACAGGTAGTCCCGCAGCTTCTCGAGGAGATCGGCCTGCTCGGCGAAACGCTCCATCAGGATGTAGCGGGCACCGTCGAGGGCGGCCTTGCCGTCGGTGATCCCCTGCTCGGCATTGAGGAAGCGAACCGCCTCCTGTTCGGGATCCTTCATGGGGTCACCCAGCAGCAAATCCGCCAGTGGCTCCAACCCCGCCTCGATGGCCATCTGCCCCTTGGTGCGCCGCTTGGGCTTGTAGGGGAGGTAGAGGTCTTCCAGCCGGGTCTTGCTGTCGGCGTCGTTCAGCTCGCGGGCCAGCTCGGGGGTCAGTTTGCCCTGCTCTTCGATGGAGCGCAGGATCACCTGGCGGCGATCCGCCAGTTCACGCAGGTAGCCGAGGCGGCTCTCCAGGGTACGCAGCTGGCTGTCGTCCAGACCGCCGGTCACCTCTTTGCGGTAACGGGCGATGAAGGGAACGGTCGCGCCTTCGTCCAGCAGGCGAACGGCTGCCTGCACCTGTTCCGGGCGGGCATTCAGCTCACCGGCGATCTGATGTTCTATTACGTGGCTTTGCATGGAGGGTCTCTTGGTCGGGTCCTGTCTAACTGGTCAGCGTGGGGCTATGTCGCCAAACAGGGGGTCTGTCCTGGCGATACTTTAGATACCTGCCAGGCCACTGCCGCGCGGGCCGGTTGGCGCCGCAAGGCGCCGGATGTGAGCACTATATGGGGTCGGGCAGCGGGATGCCACCCTGGCCGACAAGGCGGGGAGGGGGTCTTCAGCTCGCCGGGTTGACTCTCCTGCCCGCCCTGGGCGGTGACCGCCAGTATGACGGTGGCTGGCTCATTGGGAATAGCTGATCTCATTGACGTACCAGCAGGCGTCACCCACTGGCGTTTGCACCATGGCTTCATCGCCCACCTCCTTCTTGAGCAGGGCGCGGGCCATGGGGGAGTCGATGGAGATGTAATCCTTGCGGCCGAAGATCTCGTCATAGCCGACGATGCGAAAGCGCTTGGTCTCACCCTCGTCGTTTTCCACCTCGACCCAGGCGCCGAAGAAGACCTTGCCCTCCTGGGAGGGGGAGTAGTCGACTATGGTCAGCTCTTCCAGGCACTTGCGCAGGTAGCGAACCCGGCGGTCGATCTCCCGCAGGCGTTTCTTGTTGTACTGGTAATCGGCATTCTCGCTGCGATCACCCAGGCTCGCCGCCCAGGCCACTTTTTTGGTGACATCGGGCCTCTCCTCCCGCCAGAGCATGTCGTGCTCCTGCCGGAGCCTGGTGTAGCCTTCACGGGTAATGAGTTTGGTTTTCATGGGGTTATCACTCCCTCGCCAATTGCATCCGGTTGCTCGGGATCTTAGTCATTGTCGCCGCGCTGTCGAGCAAAAAGCAGAGCTGGCCATCCATCCTTCCCGGCTCCGGGGCCGAATGAGGGCAATAACCGGTAACATATTTATGCTTTGTGGTTGCAGGGGGCGGCTCTAGTATGAGGGGAGACAGAAAAGAGAGGTGGCAATGAGTCAGCAATACAAGGTCCTGGTGGTGGACGACGATCTGAAACTGCGTTCCTTGCTGGAGCGCTACCTCACCGAGCAGGGGTTTGTAGTGCGGGGTGTCGCCAACGGGGAGCAGGCCGATCGCCTGCTGACGCGTGAAAACTTCAGCCTGATGGTGCTCGACCTGATGCTGCCGGGGGAAGACGGCCTCTCCATCTGCCGCCGCCTGCGTGAGGCCGGCAACCAGATCCCTGTTTTGATGCTCACCGCCAAGGGGGATGAAGTGGATCGCATCGTCGGCCTGGAGATGGGGGCCGACGATTATCTGCCAAAGCCGTTCAACCCCCGTGAGCTGCTGGCCCGGATCCGCGCCGTGCTGCGCCGCCATACCGTGGAGCTGCCCGGCGCCCCTTCCGCGGCGGAGAAGATGGTGAGTTTCGGGGCCTACCAGCTCAATCTGGCGACCCGTGAACTGAGCCGTGATGGCGAACCGGTTGCCCTGACCAGCGGGGAGTTCGCCGTGCTCAAGGTGCTGGTGAGTCATCCTCGCGAACCGCTCTCCCGTGACAAGCTGATGAACCTGGCCCGTGGTCGCGAGTACACGGCCACCGAGCGCAGCATTGATGTGCAGGTCTCCCGCCTGCGCCGCCTGCTGGAACAGGACCCGGCCCAGCCTCGCTATCTGCAGACCGTCTGGGGTCTGGGGTATGTGTTCGTACCGGACGGTGAGAACGCATGAAGAAAGTGGGCAGCATGTTCTCCCGCATGCTCTGGTTTCTGGCTGCCGTGCTGGTGGTCTATCAAGTCGTCTCCTACGTTACCTTCTACAACTACCTGCTGGCGCCGACCGTCAAGCAGATCAGCCACCTGCTGGCAAACCAGGTCAAACTCATCTTTCCGGTGGACAACAACCAGCTGGCGCTCAGTGAAGATGCCGAGGCGCTGGTCTATGTCACCACTGGCAGCGACATCTATACCCAGAGCGAGGCGGAGCAGCACGGGCTGAATGATTCCAAGCCCTACCCCTATCTGGAGCAGAGCATCAGCCGCGAATTGAAAGGGGATACCAGGGTCAGAGTTGAAATCCAGGATCACTATATCATCTGGATCCAGCCTCCCCAGGCCAGCCAGATGTGGGTGCGCATTCCCCTGACTGAAATTGAAGATGACGACATCGAACCGCTCATCCTCTATATGAGCGTCTTGCTGGTGGTGACCCTGTTTGCAGCCTGGCGTTTTGCCCGTCAGCTGGTGCGACCGCTGGAGGATCTGGAAGCGGGGGCCGTGGCGGTGGCGCGCGGCAACTTTCCCGATGCCCTGGGGGAGCAGGGCTCGCGGGAGGTGCGCCGCCTGACCCGCACCTTCAACCACATGTCGAGCTCCATCAAGGGGCTGATCGAGGAGCGCAACCTGATGATGGCCGGGGTATCCCACGATTTGCGCACCCCTCTCACCCGCATTCGTCTCGCAACCGAGATGATGTCCTCGGGGGATGAGTACCTCAAGGAGAGCATCAATGCGGATATCGATGAGTCGAACGGCATCATCGATCAGTTCATCGACTACATTCGCCCGAACGAGGGACTCGATGCCCGGCCCGTCGACCTGACCCAGCTCATTCACGATGCGTTGCTGATGCAGACCGATCAGGGACTGGAAGTGGAGCTGCTCCTGCCGGAGGAGGCGGTGCGTGTGGCCTGCCATCCCATCAGCATTCGCCGTATCCTCAACAATCTGTCGGGCAACTCCCTGCGCTATGGCGCGACCCGGTTGCAGGCCGAGCTCAGGGATGATGGCCACTGGGTGCGGCTGCGACTCTCCGACAATGGCCCGGGGATCGCAGAAGAGGACTACTCCCGGGTGCTCAAGCCCTTCACCCAGGGCAATGTGGCGCGCACCGGTGGAGGCAGCGGGCTGGGGTTGGCCATCGTTGCCAAGATAGTCTCCCAGCATCACGGCACCATCAGGTTGGGGCGCTCCGAACTGGGGGGCTTGCAGGTGGAGATCCGGCTACCCAAGAACCAGCCGCTGGAGTGGATGGATTGAAAGCAGGGCGTATCGAGAGATGCGCCCTTTTGTCTGTCAGGGGTGGGGGGCGCTCACCTTGCGGTAGCGCTTGCCATATTTGAGTTGCTGGATAAGCAGGGCGGCGACGATGAGAGCCAACCCGATGGGGGTTGCCGGGTGAATGGTTTCGCCGATCAACAGGTTGAGCAGCACCAGAGAGGCAAACGGCGAGATGAAGATGAGGTTACTGATGGGGGCTGTGTTGGTGGCGTGGCGCAGGGCCATCAGCCAGAGCACGAAACCGAAGCCCATCTCGAACAGCCCCACATAGATGGCGCCGGCCCATCCCTGCCAGGCGGTCATGGCAAAGTCCGAGAGCAACCAGGTCGCCACGATGATGAAGGGCAGGCTGATGAGGAAGCCGAGCAGCAGGCTGACGACGGGATCCCCCTGATTGCGGGTGTTGAGGATCCAGTAACCGGCCCAGATCAGGGTCGACACCAGCGCCAGCGTGACGCCGAGGGGGCTGTCGAACTGTAGACCGAACACGTCCCCCCTGGTGGCGATCACCAGGGCGCCGAAATAGCCGAGCACGATGGCGACGCCATCGCGGCGGCGCAGCTTTTGACCGAGGAAGGGAACGGCCAGCAGGCTGAGGGTGATGGCCCAGGTGTAGTTGAGAGTCTGTGCCTGCTGGGCGGGCAGCAGATCATATGCCTTGAACAGCAGCAGGTAATAGAGGAAGGGGTTCAGGACCCCGAGAGCGAGGTAGTAGAGGGGGCGACTCTTGATGTAGTCGAGCAGTAGCGGCAGTTTGCCCTGACAGGCCACGATGCACCCCAGGGTCAGGGTCGAGGTGCAGGCCGCGACCAGCAGCAGCTGTACCGGTTCAAAGTAGGCGAGGGAGATCTTGAAGGCGCTGGCCACCGTGGACCAGAGGGCGACGGCACAGAGCCCGTACTGGTAGGCTTTCTTCTGATTCTTGAGCATGGGATGCGTTCCGCAAACTGGGGCGAGGGTGCAGTCTATCAGCCTGTTTGCAACATTGTCGTTACCGTCTCGCCGATGGCGATGATTTGATCGCCTGGAGATCCATCTGCCACACAACATTGCGCACAATCTGTCCGCCTTCACTTGCGTGAGTGGAAAAAATCCGTATAATCCCCTCCGCTTGCCCATGAGGCAGCCAGACGATATGTCTGCTTGCTGAGCTTCCCGTTTACGAGT
This sequence comes from Aeromonas sp. R10-1, assembly GCF_040908465.1. Lineage (NCBI taxonomy): Bacteria > Pseudomonadati > Pseudomonadota > Gammaproteobacteria > Aeromonadales > Aeromonadaceae > Aeromonas > Aeromonas sp. R10-1. The sequence goes on along the minus strand of NZ_JBFODT010000027.1, from coordinate 14,246 downwards.
TGCCAGCCATACAGTCCTCCCGATATGGGAGGAAACGTGAAAAATCACACCTCTGGCGGGAGTAGTCCCGGTCGGGCGGTGTTGATTTATGTTCTTTTATCTATTGGAGCTCTGTCAATGCAGAACCAAAGAATCCGTATCCGCCTGAAGGCTTTTGATCATCGCCTGATCGATCAATCCACTGCGGAAATCGTTGAAACTGCTAAGCGCACTGGCGCGCAGGTTCGCGGTCCTATCCCGCTGCCGACTCGCAAAGAGCGTTTCACCGTTCTGATCTCCCCGCACGTCAACAAAGACGCGCGTGATCAGTACGAGATCCGCACTCACAAGCGTCTGGTAGACATCGTTGAACCGACTGACAAGACCGTTGACGCTCTGATGCGTCTGGATCTGGCAGCTGGTGTAGACGTCCAGATCAGCCTGGGTTAATTACGGAAAGAGGTTGATAACAATGACAATCGGTCTTGTAGGTCGCAAAGTGGGTATGACTCGCATCTTCACTGAAGATGGCGTTTCTATCCCGGTGACTGTTATCGAAGTTGAAGCTAACCGTGTAACTCAGGTCAAATCTGTAGAAACCGACGGCTACAACGCTATTCAGGTTACCACTGGCGCCAAGAAAGCCAGCCGCGTAACCAAGCCGGAAGCTGGCCACTTCGCCAAAGCTGGTGTAGAAGCCGGTCGCGGTCTGTGGGAATTCCGCCTGAACAACGGTGAAACTTTCACTGTTGGTAGCGAGCTGAAAGTAGATCTTCTCGCTGACGTTAAGCTGGTAGACGTTACCGGCACATCCAAGGGTAAAGGTTTTGCCGGTACTGTTAAGCGCTGGAACTTCCGTACCCAGGATATGACCCACGGTAACTCCCTGTCCCACCGTGTACCTGGCTCCATCGGTCAAAACCAGACCCCGGGCCGTGTATTCAAGGGCAAGAAGATGGCTGGTCACATGGGTGCTGAGCGTGTAACGACTCAGAACCTGGAACTGGTTCGTGTTGACGCTGAACGCAACCTGCTGCTCATCAAAGGCGCAGTACCGGGTGCAACCAACGGCAACGTGATCGTCAAACCTGCCGTCAAAGCGTAACGTCTGAGGAGATAGTAATGGAATTGGTAATGAAAGACGCCAAGAGCGCTCTTGAAGTTTCCGAGACTACCTTCGGGCGCGAATTCAACGAAGCTCTGGTTCACCAGGTTGTCGTTGCATATGCCGCTGGTGCCCGTCAGGGTACTCGTGCGCAGCTGACTCGCTCTGAAGTGTCTGGTGGCGGCAAAAAGCCGTGGCGTCAGAAGGGTACTGGTCGTGCCCGTGCTGGCTCCATCCGTTCGCCCATCTGGCGTTCCGGTGGTGTGACCTTTGCTGCTAAGCCGCAAGATCACAGCCAGAAAGTAAACAAGAAGATGTACCGCGGCGCTATCCGTAGCATCCTGTCCGAGCTGGTACGTCAAGAGCGCCTGATCGTTGTTGAGAAGTTCGGCATCGAAGCGCCGAAGACCAAAGAACTGATCGCCAAGCTGAAAGAAATGGAACTGACTGACGTTCTGATCGTGACTGCTGAAGTCGATGAGAACCTGTTCCTGGCTGCTCGTAACCTGTACAAAGTTGACGTGCGTGACGTTGCCGGTATCGACCCGGTCAGCCTGATCGCTTTCGACAAGGTTCTGATGACTGCTGACGCAGTTAAGCAAATCGAGGAGATGCTGGCATGATCCGTGAAGAGCGTCTGCTGAAAGTTCTGAAGGCTCCGCACATCTCTGAAAAGAGCACCATGGTCGCAGAAAAGCAGAACACTATCGTGTTCAAAGTTGCTGTTGATGCCACCAAGGCGGAAGTCAAAGCTGCAGTTGCGAAACTGTTCGAGGTCGAAGTTGAGACCGTCCGTACCCTGAACATGAAGGGTAAGACCAAGCGCGCAGGTGCACGCGTAGGCCGTCGTTCCGATTGGAAAAAGGCTTATGTGACCCTGAAAGCTGGTCAGGACATCGACTTCATGGGCGCAGCCGAGTAAGAGGAGTTCTGAAAAATGGCAATCGTTAAGTGCAAGCCTACTTCTCCGGGCCGCCGCCACGTCGTCAAGATCGTCAACCAAGAGCTGTACAAGGGCAAGCCCTTCGCCGCTCTGCTGGACAGCAAAAGCAAGTCCGGTGGCCGTAACAACAACGGCCGTATCACCACTCGTCATATCGGTGGTGGTCACAAGCAACACTACCGTCTGATCGACTTCAAGCGCGACAAAGACGGCATTCCGGCCAAAGTTGAGCGTCTGGAATACGATCCTAACCGTACCGCAAACATCGCCCTGGTGCTGTATGCAGACGGTGAGCGTCGTTACATCCTGGCTCCGAAAGGCCTGAAAGCTGGTGATGCAATCGCCTCTGGTGCTGATGCTGCCATCAAGGTAGGTAACACCCTGCCGATGCGCAACATCCCGGTCGGTTCTACCGTTCACGCCGTTGAGATGAAGCCTGGTAAAGGTGCCCAGCTGGCTCGTTCCGCTGGTACTTTCATCCAGATCCTGGCTCGTGAAGGTAACTATGTAACTCTGCGTCTGCGTTCCGGCGAAGTACGTAAAGTTCTGGCCGAGTGCCGCGCTACCATCGGTGAAGTGGGTAACTCCGAGCACATGCTGCGTCAACTGGGTAAAGCCGGTGCTAACCGCTGGCGTGGTATTCGTCCGACCGTTCGCGGTATGGCGATGAACCCGGTTGATCACCCGCACGGTGGTGGTGAGGGTCGTAACAAGGGCATGCAGCCTGTGTCCCCATGGGGCCAGAAGGCTAAGGGCTTCAAGACCCGTAAGAACAAGCGTACCGACAAGTACATCGTACGTCGTCGTAACAAGTAATTGTTAACATAGAGGAATCACCATGCCACGTTCTCTCAAGAAGGGTCCATTTATCGACCTGCACTTGCTGAAGAAGGTAGAGAAAGCGGTGGAAAGCGGGGATAAAAAGCCGGTTAAGACCTGGTCCCGTCGTTCAATGATCATCCCGAACATGATCGGTTTGACCATCGCTGTCCATAATGGTCGTCAGCACGTTCCGGTTTTCGTTACCGAAGAAATGATCGGTCACAAACTGGGTGAATTCGCACCGACTCGTACTTATCGCGGCCATGCTGCTGATAAGAAGGCTAAGAAGCGCTAAGGGATAAATGATGGAAGCTATCGCTAAACACCGTTATGCCCGTACTTCTGCCCAGAAAGCTCGTCTGGTAGCCGATCAAGTACGTGGTCTGTCCGTAGACAAGGCTCTGAACATCCTGACCTTCAGCCCGAAAAAGGCTGCTGTTCTGGTGAAGAAAGTGCTGGAATCTGCCATTGCCAACGCTGAGCACAACGAAGGTGCCGATATCGACACCCTGCGTGTTGCCACCATCATGGTAGACGAAGGTCCCTCCATGAAGCGCATCCGCCCGCGTGCCAAAGGTCGCGCGGATCGTATCCTCAAGCGTACCGCTCACATCACTGTAGTGGTATCCGACGCTAAGGCTGGGAGATAAGCAATGGGTCAGAAAGTACATCCTAATGGCATTCGCCTGGGTATTACCAAGCCTTGGAATTCTACCTGGTTCGCGAACACCAAAGACTTCGCTGACAACCTGTACAGCGATTTCCAAGTACGCCAGTTCCTGACCAAGGAGCTGAAAAACGCTTCCTTGTCCAAGATCACTATCGAGCGTCCGGCCAAGAGCATCCGTGTGACCATTCACACCGCTCGTCCGGGTGTCGTGATCGGCAAGAAAGGCGAAGACGTTGAAAAACTGCGCAAAGCTGTAGCCGCAATCGCTGGCGTGCCTGCTCAGATCAACATTTCCGAAGTCCGCAAGCCGGAGCTGGATGGCAAACTGGTTGCCGACAGCATCACTTCCCAGCTGGAGCGTCGCGTAATGTTCCGTCGTGCTATGAAGCGCGCCGTACAGAACGCCATGCGCCTGGGTGCCAAGGGCATCAAAGTGGAAGTTTCCGGCCGTCTGGGCGGCGCTGAAATCGCGCGTACCGAATGGTACCGTGAAGGTCGTGTGCCCCTGCACACCCTGCGCGCCGACATCGACTACGCAACTTCTGAAGCCCACACCACTTACGGTGTGATCGGCGTTAAAGTTTGGATCTTCAAGGGCGAAGTTCTGGGCGGTCTGGCTGCAGTCAATGCTGCCGCTGCTCAAGAGCAAGCTCCTGCGAAGCCCAAGCGTGACAACAAGCGCCGCGCTGCCAAGTAAGGAGATTCGGTAAATGTTGCAACCTAAGCGTACTAAATTCCGCAAGACCCACAAGGGTCGTAACCGCGGTCTGGCCAATGCCGGTAACGAAGTATCCTTCGGTACCTTTGGCCTGAAGGCGACATCTCGTGGTCAACTGACTGCTCGTCAAATCGAAGCAGCCCGTCGTGCCATGACCCGTCACGTTAAGCGTCAAGGCAAGATCTGGATCCGTGTGTTCCCGGACAAGCCCATCACCGAAAAGCCCCTCGAAGTTCGTATGGGTAAAGGTAAGGGTAACGTGGAATACTGGGTTTGCCCGATCCAGCCTGGCAAGGTTCTGTACGAGATGGATGGTGTACCTGAGGCTCTGGCGCGTGAAGCGTTTGCCCTGGCCGCAGCTAAGCTGTCTGTTCAGACCACTTTCGTAATTAAGACGGTGATGTGATGAAAGCCCAAGATCTGCGTCAAAAGAGCGTCGAAGAACTGAACCAGGAGCTGCTGGGTCTGCTGCGTGAGCAATTCAACATGCGCATGCAAGCTTCCACCGGCCAGCTGGCTCAGACTCACACTCTGAAACAAGTGCGTCGTGACGTCGCACGTATCAAGACTGTACTGACTGAGAAGGCAGGTGCGTAATGACTGACAAGATCCGTACTCTGCAAGGTCGTGTAATTAGCGACAAGATGGACAAGTCCATCACCGTCGCTATCGAGCGCAAGGTAAAGCACCCGATCTACGGTAAGATCATCAAGCGTACTACCAAGCTGCACGTGCATGACGAGAACAACGAGTGCAAGGCTGGCGATCTCGTGGAAATCCGCGAGTGCCGCCCGCTGTCCAAGACCAAGTCCTGGACCCTGGTTGCTGTCGTAGAAAAGGCCTAATTCGGTACTTTTTAGCCCAAACGGCCCCCCATCGGGGCCGTTTGTTTTTTAGGCTACCTTTTCAAAAATAGCTGTGTTATAGTTTCGCGCCTTTTGAAGGCAGCCAGATCCCATCAGGGATAAGAAGTAAACAAAGCGGAGCACTAAGATGATCCAGATGCAAAGTATGCTGGGTGTTGCCGACAACTCCGGCGCTCGCAGTGTAATGTGTATTAAGGTTCTGGGTGGTTCGCACCGCCGTTATGCCGGCATCGGCGACATCATCAAGGTTTCCATCAAGGAAGCCATTCCTCGCGGTAAAGTGAAGAAAGGTGATGTGTATAACGCGGTGGTCGTACGCACCCGTAAAGGCGTTCGTCGTCCGGACGGCTCTGTCATCCGTTTCGACAACAATGCGGCTGTGTTGCTTAACAACAACCAACAGCCAATCGGTACTCGTATTTTTGGCCCGGTGACCCGTGAACTCCGTAACGAGAAGTTCATGAAGATTGTGTCCCTGGCACCCGAAGTACTGTAAGGAGTCGAACGATGGCAGCTAAAATCCGTCGCGAAGACGAAGTAATTGTTCTTACCGGCAAAGACAAGGGCAAGCGTGGCAAAGTCACTCAAGTCCTGATTGCAAAAGGTAAGGTAATCGTGGAAGGCATCAACCAGGTGAAGAAACACCAAAAGCCGGTACCCGCACTGGGTCAGGCTGGCGGCATCGTCACCAAAGAAGCCCCCATCGATGTATCTAACGTCGCGCTGTTCAACTCTGCCACTGGCAAGGCTGACCGCGTTGGTTTCCGGATTGAAGACGGCAAGAAAGTCCGTTTCTTCAAATCCACCGGCGAACTTGTGAAGTAATTGGAGTTTAACGATGGCGAAACTGCATGATTACTACAAATCCGATGTAGTAAATGAACTGTCCAAGCAGTTCGGTTACAAGACTATCATGCAAGTCCCTCGGATCGAGAAAATCACCCTGAACATGGGTGTTGGTGAAGCGATCTCTGACAAGAAATTGCTGGAAAATGCTGCTGCCGATATGGCTGCCATTTCCGGTCAGAAACCGCTGATCACCAAAGCACGCAAATCTGTTGCGGGCTTCAAGATTCGTGAAGGCTACCCGATAGGTTGTAAAGTAACCCTGCGTGGCGAGCGTATGTGGGAGTTCCTGGAACGGCTGATTTGCATCTCCGTACCGCGTATCCGTGACTTCCGTGGTCTGAACGCCAAGGCGTTCGATGGCCGTGGTAACTACTCCATGGGCGTGCGTGAGCAAATCATCTTCCCGGAAATCGACTATGACAAGGTCGATCGCGTCCGTGGTCTGGATATCACCATCACCACTTCCGCGAATACCGACGAAGAAGGCCGTGCTCTGCTGGCTGCCTTTAACTTCCCATTCCGCAAGTAAGGTTAGGGTTATGGCTAAAACATCCATGAAAGCACGTGAAGCAAAGCGTGCGAAGCTGGCAGCCAAGTTCGCGACCAAGCGTACCGAGCTGAAAGCTATCATCGTTGATATGAACGCTTCTGAAGAAGCGCGTTGGGATGCTGTCTTGCAACTGCAACAGCTGCCCCGTGATTCCAGTCCGTCCCGCCAGCGTAACCGTTGCAACATCACTGGTCGTCCGCACGGTTTCCTGCGGAAGTTTGGCCTCTCTCGCATCAAGGTGCGTGAGCATGCCATGAAGGGCGAAATTCCGGGCCTCAAAAAGGCCTCTTGGTAAGAATCTCGGGAGTTAGACTATGAGCATGCAAGATCCGATCGCGGATATGCTGACCCGCATCCGTAACGGTCAGGCGGCGAGCAAAGTTGCGGTTTCCATGCCTTCTTCCAAGCTGAAAGTGGCTATCGCCAAAGTGCTGAAAGAAGAAGGTTACATCGCTGGCTACAACGTAGCTGGTGACGTGAAACCGGAACTGGAAATCGAACTGAAGTATTTCCAGGGCAAGCCGGTTGTAGAACTGATCCAACGCGTGAGCCGTCCCGGCCTGCGTATTTACAAGCGCACTACTGATCTGCCGAAAGTCATGGGCGGTCTCGGTGTTGCTATCGTGTCCACGTCTAAAGGTGTGATGACCGACCGTGCTGCCCGCAAGGCAAGCATGGGTGGTGAGATCATCTGCTACGTCGCTTAATAGGAGGTCGGAAATGTCTCGCGTTGCTAAGGCACCCGTCACTATTCCTGCTGGCGTAGAGGTGACTCTGAACGGTCAGGAACTGTCCATCAAAGGTGGTAAAGGTTCCCTGGTTCGTTCCATCCACGCCGGTGTAGAAGTGACCAAAGAAGACAATGTACTGAAGTTCGCCCCGCGCGACGGCATCGCTGGTGCTGACGCTCAGGCCGGTACTGCCCGTGCATTGGTCAACAACATGGTAGTCGGTGTTACCCAAGGCTTCGAGCGCAAGCTGCAGCTGGTTGGTGTAGGTTACAAAGCCTCCATCAAGGGCAATGCTGTTGCGCTGGCACTGGGCTTCTCTCACCCGGTAGAGCATGCGCTGCCGGCTGGTGTCACCGCTGAATGTCCGTCCGCCACCGAGATCGTTCTGCGTGGTGTGGACAAGCAGCTGGTTGGCCAAGTCGCCGCCGATATCCGTGCTTACCGCGCTCCGGAGCCCTACAAGGGCAAGGGTGTACGCTATGCCAACGAGCAAGTGCGTACTAAAGAAGCTAAGAAGAAGTAAGGTAACACTATGGACAAGAAAGCAGCTCGTCTCCGTCGTGCTACTCGTGCTCGGAAAAAGATGCAGGAACTGGGAGCTACCCGTCTGGTTGTTCACCGTACCCCGCGTCATATCTATGCGCAGGTTATTGCAGCCAACGGTTCCGAAGTTCTGGCCTCTGCTTCCACAGTAGAGAAAGCCATCAGTGAAGCTCTGAAATACACCGGTAACGCAGATGCTGCTACCGCTGTAGGAAAGGCTATCGCTGAGCGTGCTATTGCCAAAGGCGTTCAGAACGTATCTTTCGATCGTTCCGGTTTCAAGTATCACGGTCGTGTAGCCGCTCTGGCTGCCGCTGCTCGTGACGCTGGTCTTCAGTTCTAAGCTAGGAGTCGAAGATGGCTAAAGTCGAATCTCAAGCCGGCGAACTGCAAGAAAAGCTCATTGCAGTAAACCGTGTTTCGAAAACTGTTAAAGGTGGTCGTATCATGTCCTTCACCGCGTTGACCGTGGTGGGTGATGGTAACGGCCGTGTAGGTTACGGTTACGGTAAGGCCCGTGAAGTTCCGGCCGCCATTCAAAAGGCGATGGAACAGGCTAAGCGTAACCTGAACAAGGTTGAGCTGAACAACGGCACCCTGCACCACCCGGTGCGTGGCGTTCACTCTGGTTCCACCGTGTTCATGAAGCCGGCCTCCCAAGGTACTGGTATCATTGCAGGCGGCGCCATGCGTGCCGTACTGGAAGTTGCCGGTATCCACAACGTGCTGGCCAAGACCTACGGTTCCACCAACCCAATCAACGTTGTTCGCGCAACTGTCGACGCTCTGGTTCACGGTCAATCACCGGAACAGATCGCGGCCAAGCGTGGTCTGCGCGTTGAAGAAATTCTGGGGTAATGCGACATGGCTAACACTGTAAAAGTAACTCAAACTCGCAGCTCTATCGGCCGTCTGCCAAAGCACAAGGCGACTCTGCGTGGTCTGGGTCTGCGTCGCATTGGTCACACCGTTGAGCTGGAAGATACTCCCTGCGTACGCGGCATGATCAACCAGGTTTATTACATGGTTAAGGTGGAGGGCTAAGCATGCGTCTGAATACTCTGTCTCCGGCCGCTGGCTCCAAGCGCGTCAAGCACCGTCCGGGCCGTGGTATCGGTTCTGGTCTGGGCAAGACCGGTGGTCGTGGTGTTAAAGGTCAAACCTCTCGTTCCGGTGGCGGCAAGGTCCGCAACGGTTTCGAAGGCGGCCAGATGCCTTTGAAAATCCGTCTGCCGAAGTTCGGTTTCTTCTCTCGCAAGTCTTTGGTTTCTGCCGAAGTGCGCCTGAACGAAATCGCCCTGGTAGAAGGTGATGTGGTCGACGTGAGCACTCTGAAGCAAGCCGGTGTTATTACCAAAAACATCGTGTTCGCTAAAGTTGTTCTGTCTGGCAACATTGACCGTGCTGTGACCGTTCGTGGTCTGTCCGTCACCAAGGGTGCACGTGCAGCCATCGAGGCCGCTGGCGGTAAAATCGAGGAATAATCAGTACAATGGCTAAGAAACCAGGATTGGATGTTAAAGCACAAGGTGGTCTGAGCGAACTGAAGAGCCGTCTGCTCTTCGTTCTCGGGGCAATTATCGTGTTCCGTGCAGGCTCTTATGTGCCGATCCCTGGTATTGACGCCGCCGTACTGGCCGAGTTGTTCCAACAACAGAAGGGCACCATCATTGAGATGTTCAACATGTTCAGTGGTGGTGCACTCTCGCGTGCTTCTATTCTTGCACTGGGGATCATGCCGTACATTTCGGCGTCGATCATTATCCAGTTGCTGACTGTGGTTCACCCTGCTCTTGCTGAACTCAAGAAAGAAGGTGAATCCGGCCGTCGCAAGATTAGCCAATATACCCGTTGGGGCACGCTGGTTTTGGGAACGTTCCAGGCCATTGGTATTGCAACAGGTCTGCCGAATATGATGCAAGGACTCGTGACTCATCCGGGTTTGGGCTTCTATTTCACAGCCGTTGTGAGTCTGGTCACCGGTACCATGTTCTTGATGTGGTTGGGTGAACAGATTACCGAGCGTGGGATTGGTAATGGTATCTCGTTGATTATCTTCACAGGTATCGTCGCCGGTCTGCCTCATGCCATTGGCGCTACGGCCGAACAGGCACGTCAAGGGGAATTGCACATCCTGCTGTTGTTGTTGCTGGGCTTGATTGTTTTCGCTGTGACTTACTTTGTGGTGTTCGTGGAGCGTGGTCAGCGTCGTATCGTCGTTAACTATGCCAAGCGTCAACAAGGCCGCCAGGTATTCGCTGCGCAAAGCACACACCTGCCGTTGAAAGTGAATATGGCCGGTGTGATTCCTGCGATTTTCGCATCCAGCATCATCCTCTTCCCGGGTACCATTACCTCCTGGTTTGGTCAGGGGGAGGGCAAGATCGCTGACATTCTGCAACAGGTCTCTATGGTCCTGCAGCCGGGTCAGCCCTTGTACGAGATGCTCTATGCAGCAGCCATTATCTTCTTCTGCTTCTTCTATACCGCGTTGGTGTTCAACCCCCGCGAGACAGCAGATAACCTGAAGAAGAGTGGAGCCTTTATCCCGGGGATCCGCCCGGGCGAGCAGACAGCACGTTACATCGATAAGGTTATGACTCGCCTGACATTGGCAGGTGCGCTCTATATTACCTTTATCTGTCTGGTACCCCAGTTCCTGATGACTGCCTGGAACGTACAGTTCTACTTCGGTGGCACCTCGCTGCTGATTATCGTGGTAGTTATCATGGACTTCATGGCTCAGGTTCAGACCCATATGATGTCTCATCAATATGGCGACGTCCTGAGGAAGGCCAACCTGAAGGGCTACGGCCGCTAAAGGTCGGCGTAGTTACGGAGTTAAGCAATGAAAGTTCGTGCTTCCGTTAAGGCAATCTGCCGTAACTGCAAAATCATCAAGCGTCACGGTGTGGTGCGTGTGATTTGCAGCGAGCCAAAGCATAAACAGCGCCAAGGCTAATTTTTTACGGTTAGTACTTGCAACAAATAGTTGTGCTGGCTAATATAGCCAGCCAACTTTTGTTGTGTATTGGTTGACCGCCACGTATCCGCTCACGGGCTTTGTGGTGGTCGTTATCTACTATATGTAGGAGTGAATAGTGGCCCGTATCGCTGGCATTAACATTCCTGACCATAAACATGCAGTCATTGCGTTGACTGCTATTTATGGCGTCGGTCGTACCCGCTCCAAGGCCATCTGTGCCGCAGCCGGTATCGCTGAGAATGTGAAAATTAAAGACCTGGACGAAGCTCAGATCGAGAGTCTGCGTGAACAAGTAGGTAAATTCACCGTTGAAGGTGACCTGCGTCGTCAGATTTCCATGAACATCAAGCGATTGATGGATCTGGGTTGCTACCGTGGTTTGCGTCACCGTCGTAGCCTGCCTGTTCGTGGTCAACGTACCAAGACCAACGCTCGTACCCGTAAGGGTCCGCGCAAGGCTATCAAGAAGTAACGGGAAGGTAGAAAATGGCTAAAACTCCGACTCGTGCTCGCAAGCGCGTTAAAAAGCAAGTGAGCGACGGTATTGCGCACGTTCATGCATCTTTCAACAACACAATCGTGACCATTACTGACCGTCAGGGCAATGCTCTGTCTTGGGCTACCTCTGGTGGTTCCGGTTTCCGTGGTTCCCGTAAGTCCACTCCGTTTGCTGCCCAGGTAGCTGCTGAGCGTGCTGGTGAGATCGCCAAAGAATACGGCGTGAAGAACCTGGAAGTCATGGTCAAAGGTCCGGGTCCCGGTCGTGAGTCTTCCATCCGCGCTCTGAACGCGGCTGGTTTCCGCATCACTAACATTACTGATGTGACTCCGATCCCGCACAACGGTTGTCGTCCTCCCAAGAAGCGCCGCGTGTAACGCTGTAGCTACTTGGTCTAGGATTGTTGGAGAAAGAAGATGGCAAGATATATCGGTCCTAAGCTTAAGCTTAGCCGTCGTGAGGGCACCGACCTCTTCCTGAAGTCTGGTGTTCGTGCGATTGATTCTAAGTGCAAGATTGACACCGTTCCTGGTCAACACGGTGCGCGTAAAGCGCGTCTGTCCGACTACGGTGTGCAACTGCGCGAGAAACAAAAAGTACGTCGTATCTACGGCGTATTGGAAAAACAGTTCCGCAACTACTACCGCGACGCTGCCCGTCAAAAGGGTAACACCGGTGAAAACCTGTTGCAGCTGCTGGAAGGTCGTCTGGACAACGTCGTCTACCGCATGGGCTTCGGCGCCACTCGTGCTGAATCTCGTCAGCTGGTGAGCCACAAAGCCATCATGGTAAACGGCCGCGTTGTGAATGTTCCTTCTTTCCAGGTATCCCCTGAGGACGTGATCTGCGTTCGCGAGAAGGCTAAGAAGCAAGCGCGTATCAAAGCTTCCCTGGAAGTTGCTGGTCAGCGCGAGAAGCCGACTTGGGTAGAGGTTGACGCTGCTAAGATGGAAGGTGCCTTCAAGCGCCTGCCGGAGCGTTCCGACCTGTCTGCCGACATTAACGAACAGCTGATCGTCGAGCTTTACTCCAAGTAAAGCTAGCTTCTAAAGAGAGGACACAATGCTGGGTTCTGTAACAGATTTTCTTAAACCGCGGCTAGTTGACATCGAGCAAGTTAGCCCGACTCACGCGAAAGTGACTCTCGAGCCGCTTGAGCGTGGCTTTGGCCACACGCTGGGCAATGCCCTGCGTCGTATTTTGCTGTCATCTATGCCCGGTTGTGCGGTTACTGAAGTCGAGATCGACGGAGTACTGCACGAGTACAGCAGCAAAGAAGGTGTACAGGAAGACATTCTTGAAATCCTGCTCAACCTGAAAGGTATCGCTGTGAAGCTGGAAGGCAAGGACGAGGTAACTCTGTCCCTGACCAAGTCTGGAACAGGCCCCGTTACCGCTGGTGATATCACTCACGGTGATGAAGTCGAGATCGTAAACCCGGAGCACGTAATCTGCCACCTGACTGGTGCAAATGCTGAGATAAGCATGCGCCTGAAAGTTCAGCGCGGTCGTGGTTATGTGCCTGCTTCTGCTCGTGTTCACAACGATGATGAAGAGCGTCCTATCGGTCGCCTGCTGCTGGACTCCGCGTTCAGCCCCATCGTTCGCATCGCCTACAATGTCGAAGCGGCACGTGTGGAACAGCGCACCGACTTGGACAAGCTGGTTATCGACATGGAGACCAATGGTACTCTGGATCCGGAAGAAGCCATCCGTCGTTCAGCCACTATTCTGGCAGAGCAACTGGAAGCCTTCGTGGATCTGCGCGATGTCAGCGTGCCCGAGAAGAAAGAAGAGAAACCCGAGTTTGATCCGATTCTGCTGCGTCCTGTCGATGATTTGGAGCTGACAGTTCGTTCAGCGAACTGTCTGAAGGCAGAAGCTATCCACTATATTGGTGATCTGGTACAGCGTACCGAAGTTGAGTTGCTTAAGACTCCTAACCTCGGTAAGAAGTCCCTGACTGAGATCAAGGACGTGTTGGCCTCCCGTGGTCTGTCTCTTGGCATGCGCCTTGAGAACTGGCCGCCCGCCAGCATCGCTGACGAGTAATCCAGATTACGGGTTTCACAGATTTAGTTAGAAGGATAAGGTCATGCGCCATCGTTTGAGTGGTCGTCAACTGAACCGGAACAGCAGCCATCGTCAGGCTATGTTCCGCAACATGGCCAGCTCCCTGGTTCGTCATGAGATCATCAAGACGACTCTGCCTAAGGCAAAAGAGCTGCGTCGTGTAGTTGAACCGCTGATCACCCTTGCCAAGACTGATAGCGTTGCTAATCGTCGCCTGGCATTTGCCCGTACTCGCGATAACGCGATCGTGGCTAAGCTGTTCAATGAACTGGGCCCGCGCTACCTGGAGCGCGCCGGCGGTTATACTCGCATTCTGAAATGCGGTTTCCGTGCTGGCGACAACGCTCCTATGGCTTACATTGAGCTGGTAGACCGCCCGGCCGCTGCTGAAGCAGCTGCTGAGTGATAAAAGAAAAAGCCGGGCTTGTCCCGGCTTTTCTTTTGGTGGATTCTGATACTGCCTCTACTGCCTCTACTGCCTCTACTGCCTCTACTGCCTCTACTGCCTCTACTGCCTCTACTGCCTCTACTGCCTCTACTGCCTCTACTGCCTTACTTTGTAAGTGAGCGATGATTTTTCAATAGTCTCTATATTAAGTCTTTATCTCTACCTGAACGACAGCGGTTCGTGTTACATAGCCCAGAGTAGGGCAATGTCATTGTCCATCTGACGTATTAAGCAGGCCGTGAGTGATGGCGTGTGGCTGCTGTAGTGCCGTTGAGGGCTTCTCCTGTGGATAAGCCTGTATAAAAGCTGTGCTTGGACATGAATAACTAAAAAAGTGCCGATTTTTGCAATTTTATTGCAGAGGAGGGGTTGCCAGAACGAATTCGCTCCCTATAATGCGCCTCCATCGACAGGGCAAGCGGCAACGCAAACAAGCCCGTCGGTGCCTCGTAAAAGCCTCGTAA
>NZ_JBFODT010000026.1:0-41871 GCF_040908465.1 Aeromonas sp. R10-1 | reverse complement strand
CTGACCCCATGCCGAACTCAGAAGTGAAACGCTGTAGCGCCGATGGTAGTGTGGCATTCGCCATGCGAGAGTAGGACACTGCCAGGCACCCAATTAAACGGTGATGTGAAAGACATGACCGGCTGCGAGGATGACACCTCAGAATAAGCGGCAAAAAATTTAGCGAAAGCTAACCGAATGCGGAGCGGTAGTTCAGTCGGTTAGAATACCGGCCTGTCACGCCGGGGGTCGCGGGTTCGAGTCCCGTCCGCTCCGCCACTAACAAGAAGCCCAGTCGAAAGACTGGGCTTTTTTTCGTTCCCGACACCACACTCCTTTTCCCTCTCATCAACACCGCCATCATCCGATCATCGCCCCTGAGAGAGGTTGCCGCTATAATGGCCGCCCTCAAGCAAGGTGGTGGTATGAAAGCAGAGTATCTACAGCGATTCGGGGGCATAGCCCGTCTTTATGGCCAGCGTGCCCTTGGCTCCTTCAGCCAGGCGAAAGTCTGTGTGGTCGGGATAGGTGGCGTCGGTTCCTGGGCGGCCGAGGCGCTGGCTCGGGCCGGCATCAACCAGATCACTCTGATCGACATGGATGATATCTGCATCACCAACACCAATCGCCAGATCCATGCCATGCAGGGCACGGTCGGCCGTCTCAAGACGGAGGTGATGGCCGAGCGCATCCGTGCCATCAACCCGGATTGCGAGGTGATCGAGGTGGATGACTTCGTCACCGCCGACAACCTGGGCGAGCATATCAAGCGGGAGTTTGACTATGTGGTGGATGCCATCGACTCGGTCAAGGCCAAGGTGGCGCTGATTGCCTTCTGCAAGCGCAACAAGATCCCGGTGATCGTGGCGGGCGGTGCCGGCGGGCAGATGGACCCGACCCAGATCACCGTGGCCGACCTGGCCAAGACCATTCAGGATCCGCTGGCCGCCAAGGTGCGTTCCGACCTGCGCCGACTGCACAACTTCAGCAAGAATCCGGCGCGCAAATTCGGGGTGGAGTGTGTCTTCTCAACCGAACAGCTGAGTTATCCGGATGGCAATGGTGGCACCTGTCAGGCCAAGGCGGCCAGTGACGGCAACATGAAGATGGATTGCGCCTCCGGCTTCGGTGCCGTGACGCCGGTGACGGCTACCTTTGGCTTGGTTGCCGCGTCCCGGGTCTTGAAGAAGATTGCCGAGCGGGGAGCCCGCGCCGAGAAAGAGGCCGGGAATGAAGACACCGGGTCGATTGGCGAAGCCTGATCGACCACTGTACAAGGTGGGTTAGGCAGCCTGCCGGATTGCCAACACGATAGCTCTGAGCCCGTTGCCCCGCGACGGGCTCAAGTGTTTCTCCAGCCCCAGTTCGCTGAAATAGCCCTCCATGTCGAAGGAGTGGATCGTCGCTGCAGATTGGTGGTTGAGCGCTGCCAGTACGATGACAATCAGACCGCGCACGATGCGGGCATCGGAATCGCAAGCAAAGTGCCAGTTACCATCCTCACCTTTCTCCCCTTTCAACCAGGCCTGGCTCTCACACCCCTTGAGGCGAAATGCCTCCTGCTGCCATTCGCCGGGCAGTGCGGGCAGCAGTTTGCCGAGCTGGATGATGAGTCGGTACTGGTTCTCCCAGCCGTTTGCTGCCGCAAACTGCTGACGGATGCTATTTGCGTCGGGCTCAACGCCTATCCGGGTATAGGTTGCGAGGCTGTTCATTGGATTGTCTGCCTTAGAAGAAGTCACGGAGTTTGTGCAGGGCGGTCAGCAGGGCGTCGACATCGTCCCGATTGTTGTAGCAGGCCAGGGAGGCGCGCATCGTGCCGCCGATACCGAGCGATTCCATCAGCGGCATGGCGCAGTGATGGCCGACCCGCAGGGCTATGCCCTGCATGTCGAGCAGGGTGGCGGCGTCCTGCGGGTGGATATCCTCCAGCAGGAAGGAGACGGCGCCGGCGCGCTGACCAGGTTCGCCGACCAGACGCAGCCCTGGCACCTGTTGCAGTCCGGCAACCAGATAGTCGGTCAGCGCCGCTTCATGGCTGGCCAATGAATCCTTGTCCTGCTCCATCACAAAGCCGATGGCTGCGGCCAGGCCGATGGCGCCGGCAATATGGGGGGTGCCTGCCTCGAATTTGAAGGGCAGGGTGTTGAAGGTGGTGCCGCTGAAGCTGACCCTGTCTATCATCTCGCCGCCGGCCTGCCAGGGGGGCATCCGCTCCAATAGTTCAGTGCGGCCCCACAGCACGCCGATCCCGGTCGGGCCATAGAGCTTGTGGCCGGAGAAGGCGTAGAAGTCGCAGCCGATAGCCTGCACATCCACCACGAGATGGGCCACCGCCTGGGCGCCGTCGATGAGGCTCAGGGCCCCGACCGCCTTGGCCGCTGCCACCATCTCTTTGACTGGATTGACGGTGCCAAGGGCATTGGAGACGTGAGCCACGCTCACCAGTCGGGTACGTGGTCCCAGCAGGGCCAGATAGGCAGCGATGTCGAGATCGCCCCGCTCATCGAGGGGGATGACCCGGATGACGGCACCGGTACGCTGGGCGACCAGCTGCCAGGGGACGATATTGGCGTGATGCTCCAGGGTGCTGAGCACGATCTCATCCCCCGCCCTCAGCTCGCTCATCCCCCAGCTCTGGGCCACCAGATTGATCGCCTCCGTGGTGCCACGGGTCCATATCACTTCGTGGCTGCGAGGGGCATTGATAAAGCGGGCAACCGTCTCGCGGGCATCTTCGAAGGCGCGTGTGGCCCGGCCGCTCAGGGCATGGGCGGCGCGGTGCACGTTGGCATTGTCGGCCCGATAGTAGTGATTGATCGCATCCAGCACGGCTTGCGGTTTCTGGGTGGTGGCGGCGTTGTCCAGATAGACCAGAGGGTGGCCGTTCACCTCCTGCGCCAAGGCCGGAAACTGGCCGCGCAGCCGGGCGTGCTGTTGCTGATTCATGCTCCCCTCATCTCGTCTGGAAAAGTCGGTCATGATCCGGAAAATGGCGGGCAAACACAAGATGAAGTGGCGGGATCCCGTGCCCGGTTTCGGCTGCCCGCGGGATCTCTGCTACAATGCCGCCCCTCATCATAAGCCAAGAGATCCGGCCCATGAAGCTCAACCCCAATCAGAACGAAGCGGTCAAGTATGTCTCCGGCCCTTGCCTGGTGCTGGCGGGTGCCGGATCGGGCAAGACCCGCGTCATCACCAACAAGATTGCCTATCTGGTACAGCAGTGCGGCTACAACGCACGCAACATAGCGGCGGTCACCTTTACCAACAAGGCGGCGCGGGAGATGAAGGAGCGGGTCGGTCAGACCCTGGGTCGCAAGGAGGCGCGGGGGCTGATGGTCTCCACCTTCCATACCCTGGGACTCGAAATCATTCGTCGCGAGCACAAGAGCCTGAACCTCAAGGCCAACTTCTCCCTGTTCGATGACACCGACCAGCTGGCGCTGCTGAAAGAGCTGACCGAGGCGGAGCTCGACAACGACAAGGACAAGCTCTCGGCCCTCATCAGCCAGATCTCCAACTGGAAGAACGATCTCATCCTGCCTGCCCGCGCCATGCGCATCGCCCACGGGCCGGAAGAGGTGCTGATGGCCCAGCTCTACGAGCGCTACCACCGCCAGATGGTGGCCTACAACGCGCTGGATTTCGACGACCTCATCGTAATGCCGACCCTGTTGCTCAAGAGCAATCAGGAGGTGCGCGAGCGCTGGCAGAACAAGATCCGCTATCTGCTGGTCGACGAATACCAGGACACCAACACCAGTCAGTACGAGCTGGTGAAGCAGATCGTCGGCGAGCGGGCCCGCTTCACCGTGGTGGGTGACGATGACCAGTCCATCTACTCCTGGCGCGGTGCGAAGCCGCAGAACCTGGTGCTGCTGAACGAAGATTTCCCCAATCTGCGACTCATCAAGCTGGAGCAGAACTACCGCTCCAAGCGGCGCATTCTCAAGTGCGCCAACATCCTGATCGCCAACAACCCCCACGTCTACGACAAGGCGCTCTTCTCCGAGCTGGACGAGGGGGTGAAGCTCAAGGTGCTGTTTGCCAAGAATGAGGAGCACGAGGCGGAGCGTATCGCCGCCGAGCTGATGGGCCACAAGTTCATGAACCGCACCCGGTTCAAGGATTACGCGATCCTCTATCGGGGCAACCATCAGTCGCGCATCTTCGAGAAGGCGCTGATGACCAACCGCATTCCCTACCGTATCTCCGGCGGTACCTCGTTTTTCTCCCGCACCGAGATCAAGGACATCATGGCCTACCTCAAGCTGCTAGTTAACCCGGATGAGGACACCGCCTTCCTGCGGGTGGTCAACCTGCCGCGCCGCGAGATAGGCCCCACTACCCTCGAAAAACTGGGCCAGTACGCCAACCAGCGTGGCAAGAGCCTGTTTGCCGCCAGTTTCGAGCTGGGGCTGGAGCAACACCTCTCCGGACGCGGTCTATCCGCCCTGCAGGCCTTCACCAACTGGCTGGTGAGGCTTGGCGATCAGGCGCTGCGCGGCAATCCGGTGGAGGCGGTACGGGACATGATCAAGGAGATCCATTACGAGGAGTGGCTCTATGAGACCTCCCCCAGTCCGAAGGCGGCGGAGATGCGGATGCAAAACGTCTCCACCCTTTATCGCTGGATCAGCGAGATGCTGGAAGGGGATGAGCTGGAGGAGTCGATGACGCTGGCTCAGGTGGTTACCCGGCTCACCCTGCGGGACATGATGGAGCGCAACGAAGGGGAGGATGAGGCGGATCAGGTGCAGCTGATGACCCTGCACGCCTCCAAGGGGCTGGAATTTCCCTATGTCTACATGGTGGGCATGGAGGAGGGGCTGCTGCCGCACCAGACCAGCATCGACGAGGACAACGTGGAGGAGGAGCGGCGCCTCGCTTATGTGGGGATCACCCGGGCCCAGACCGAGCTGACCTTTACTCTCTGCAAGGAGCGCCGCCAGTTTGGCGAGTCGGTGCGGCCGGAGCCGAGCCGCTTCCTGCTGGAGCTGCCCCAGGATGACCTGGAGTGGGAAAACCAGAAGAAGGTGACGGCCGAGGAGCGCCAGCAGAAGGGGCAGGTTGGTGTCGCCAACCTGCGGGCCCTGTTCAAGAAGGATTGAGGTCGGAAGGCTTGGTCTCTCGGGAAGCCTGACCCAGCAGGGGGGGAATATCGGCTCCCGGCAGCGGGGGCGAGATGTGGCGCCCTTGCCCGAGGGCGCAGCCAAGCTCGATGAGCTTTTGCAACTGCTGCTGATTTTCGATCCCCTCGACCACCAGGGTGAAGTCGAGGTCCTGGCAGATGTCCCGCATGGCACGGATAAGCGCCAGATCCTTGGGGGAGTTCAACATGCGATGGGTGAAGCTGTCGTCCACCTTGATGTAATCCACCGGGAAGTGAAACAGGGCGTTGAGGGAAGAGAAGCCGGTGCCGAAGTCATCCAGGCTGACCTGGATCCCTTTCGCCCTCAGTTCATGCAGGGCAGTGAGGGAGTCGGCACTCTGCCGGGAGAGCTCGCGTTCGTTGAACTCAAAGATGAAACATGCGGGGATGACACCCTCCTCCTCCATGATGGTGAGCAGTTGCATGATCTGCTCGTGGCTGGCCAGGTGCTTGCCGGAGAGGTTGATGGCTATCCTGAAACGACCGACCCCGGAGGCGGGTTGCCAAAGCTTCAGTTGCTGGCAGGTGCGCTTGAGGATCTGGCGGTCCAGATCCTGAATGAGGCCGCACTGTTCCGCCAGAGGAATGAAGTCGAATGCATCCTTGAGCTCCCCTTCCTCCGTTATCCAGCGCGCCATCACCTCCAGTCCGACCAGGCGGCTGTCACACAGCCTGATCACTGGCTGGAAGTAGGGCACAATCCGCCCTTCCCGCAAGGCTCTGAAGAGCCGCTCTTCCGGTGACCCCGCCTGTTCGGTACAGGCCTCCGAATACATGACGATGCGGCTGCGGCCGTTGCGTTTGGCCTGGTACATGGCGAGGTCTGCCTGGTGCAGCAGTTCACTGACATCGGCCGTTTGCTCCGTCACGCTGGCGACCCCCAGACTGACGGTGATGGTCAGTTCGTTGCCCTGGAGCCGGAACGGATGGCCGATACGGCCAATCAGGCGATTGAGCACGGGGCTGATGTCCTCTTCCCGCTGGCTGTTGTCAAGATAGATGACGAATTCGTCCCCTCCGAGCCTCGCCACCATGTCATTTTGCCGGATGCAGCCTTGCAGCCTGCTGCCCAGCTCCTGCAGCAACTGATCGCCGGCACTGTGGCCCAGGGCGTCATTGACCTGCTTGAAGTGATCCACATCGACGAAAATCAGGGTGAAGCCGGCTGTCTGGTAACGGCGGTAGCGGGTCATGGCATGATGCAGGTGATTCATCAGCAGAGCCCGGTTTGGCAGCTGGGTCAGCGGGTCGTGCAGGGCATTGAACTGGAGCCGCCGCTCCAGCTCCTGATGATGCTTGAGCCGTTTCTGCAACCTCAAGTTGGTTTGGCGCAGCTGTTGGAGTCGCTGGTTGATGGACTCCTCCGAGTTGAGCTCATCGAGTTGCTGTCGCACCCTTTTGAGCTCCAGCAACAGGGTCAGCTGATGGCGCAGGAAATCGAGGAACAGCCTGTCATCGGTTTCCAGAGGCCGGGTCATGTTGAGGATGAGGTGGGCAAAGTATTGCTGCTGCTGGCGCAGGGGCAGGCTGTACCAGTAAAGCCCCTCTTCATGGCGCTCTACGCTGTTGGTGCTGTGGCACATGGCCCGAATGATGTCATCGTCGTATGTCAGGTGTGGTGGATAGAGTCGCTCCAGTCGCTGGTTTTCCAGCCGGATCAGCAACATGTCGCTGACCGAGAGCATCTGGCGCAACACAGCTTCCAACTGGGCAAACAGGGCATGCTGAGGCAGGTTGTGAGCCAGGCGCATGACTCGGCCGATCTTCTCGATTTTCTCCTGCCACTGGGGATCCCGCTGCATGAGAGGGGAGGCCTGCCCCGCCAGCTGGGTACCGGTCTGGGTTTCGTGCAGGCGTTTGGCCAGGCACTCCAGCAGCAGCCTCAGGGTGGGTGCCTGCTCCGGGGTGCTGCGTGCCAACAACCACTGCACGTCGATATGCTCCACAGGCTGCACGCACCAGCCCTGACCTTCATCGAGCCGGGTGAGCTGTTCGGTGAGGCGAGGTTCTTCCCGTCCCAATTGTTGCTTGAACACGTCGGGAAGCTGATAGGTGTAGCGCCAGTTCAGCCCCCCGTCGGCCAGCCCCAGCATGGCGAAATGTTGCAGAGGGCAGAGTGTGTCCAGCAGACCGACCAGTCGGGCGTAATCCTCGGGGGAGGCAATGCCGGGGGCGGGGAAATCCATGATGGAGGAGACGACCGCCAGCAAGGAGTGCGAGTCTGGCGGTGTGGTGGGCTGAACTGACATGCAACACTCCCGAAAAAACTTACCTTCAAGCGTAGTCGGAAGTGATGGGATTGAAAGGGCTGCAAGAGGAGCCCTTTCAATTACTTAGAGCTTGTCGATCATGTAGTGAATGGCGTTCTCGATCTCTTCGTCACTGCAGGTGGCGCAGGTCCCCCGCGGTGGCATCATGCCAGCCTTGCCGGTGAAGCCTTCGATGGCGTGTTTGCGCAAGGTGTCGAAGCCCTGGGCGATGCGTGGCTCCCAGGCGGCCTTGTCACCTCGCTTGGGGGCGCCGGCGGCACCGGTATCGTGGCAGGCGAAGCAGGCACCCTTGAACACGGTCTCGCCGTCACGGGGGCCGGAGGAGGCTGCCGCAGGCGCGGCCGCGGCGGTCGCAATGCCTTCCAGATCCTTGGCGGTATAAACCTGGCCAACCGGGGCAATACGCTCGGCGATAGCCTCTGTCGACATGTCATCGGCGGCAAGGACTGCGCCGGACAGAGTGGCGGCCGCCATCCCGGCAGCCAGCAAATAGCTCAGTTTTTTCAACACGCTCATGTACTCCCAGCAGGCTCTTATTATCCCCAGAAAACGACGGGATTATAACCGAATAGTTACAGTCATTTAAACGCTTGTGTGTGAAGTGTTAAGCAATCTGCAAACAAAGTGGCAGAGCGGGAAGGGGTGATCCCACATAAAAAAACCCGGCATGCGCCGGGTTTCGTGAGGCTGAACAAAATAGGGCACACTGATTGCCCAGGCGCCCCTCCGCGTGTCGTCAATCCCAGTTCAGGATCACCTTGCCGGACTTACCCGAGCCCATGGCTTCGAAGCCCTGCTGGAAGTCATCGATATGGAAATGGTGGGTGATGATGGGGCTGAGATCCAGGCCAGACTGGATGAGGCTTGCCATCTTGTACCAGGTTTCGAACATTTCGCGGCCGTAGATCCCCTTGATGAAGAGTCCCTTGAAGATCACCTTGCCCCAGTCGATGGCCATGGTGGAGGGAGGAATGCCGAGCATGGCGATTTTGCCGCCGTGGTTCATCTTGTCGATCATGTCCTGGAAGGCGCTGGGCACCCCGGACATCTCCAGCCCCACATCGAACCCTTCGGTCATGCCGAGATCTTCCATGACATCGGAGAGCTTCTCCTTGGCCACGTTGACGGCACGGGTGGCGCCCATCTTGCGGGCCAGTTCCAGCCGGTATTCGTTGACGTCGGTGATCACCACGTGACGGGCGCCAACGTGACGGCAGACGGCAGCGGCCATGATGCCGATGGGGCCTGCGCCGGTGATGAGCACGTCTTCACCCACCAGGTCGAAGGAGAGGGCGGTGTGCACGGCGTTGCCGAACGGATCGAAGATGGCGGCCAGCTCATCGGGGATGTTGTCCGGCAGCTTGAAGGCGTTGAAGGCCGGGATCACCAGGTATTCGGCGAAGGAACCCGGGCGGTTCACACCCACACCAATGGTGTTGCGGCACAGGTGGGTGCGACCGGCACGGCAGTTGCGGCAGTGGCCGCAGGTGATGTGGCCTTCGCCGGAGACGCGATCGCCGATGGCGAAGCCGCGCACTTCCTGGCCGACGGCGACCACCTCTCCCACATACTCGTGCCCCACCACCATGGGGACGGGAATGGTCTTCTGGGCCCATTCGTCCCAGTTGTAGATGTGCATGTCGGTGCCGCAGATGGCGGTCTTGCGGATCTTGATGAGCAGATCGTTGTGGCCGAGCTCGGGAGCCGGGACATCGGTCATCCAGATGCCGACTTCGGATTTGAGTTTGGAGAGTGCTTTCATGACAGATTCCTCACGGCGCCATGCCGGGTACAGAGGGTAATAAAATGGGGCCCAACCTTGGCCCCCGTTTTAATCAGCCAGCCATGTGATCAAATCACACCGAGCTCGCGACCGATGCGAATGAAGGCATCGATCGCCTTGTCCAGTTGCTCCCGGGTATGGGCGGCGGACATCTGGGTCCGGATGCGCGCCTGACCCTTGGGTACCACGGGGAAGGAGAAGCCCACCACGTAGATACCGGCGTCCAGCATGCGGCTCGCCATCTCGGCGGCCAGTTTGGCATCCCCCAGCATGACCGGAATGATGGCGTGATCGGCACCGGCCAGGGTAAAGCCGGCGGCGCTCATGCGCTCGCGGAAGTAGGCACTGTTCTCCTTGAGGCGGGCACGCAGGTCGTGACCCTCGGCCAGCATGTCGATCACCTTGATGGTGGCCGAGACGATGGAGGGTGCCAGGGAGTTGGAGAAGAGGTAGGGACGGGAGCGCTGACGCAACCAGTCGATCACCTCTTTCTTGCCGGAGGTGTAGCCACCGGACGCGCCACCCAGCGCCTTGCCCAGGGTACCGGTGATGATGTCGACCCGTTCCATCACCTCGCAGTATTCGTGGGTGCCGCGGCCGTTCTCACCGATGAAGCCGACGGCGTGGGAGTCATCCACCATCACCAGCGCATCGTACTTGTCGGCCAGATCGCAGATGGATTTGAGGTCGGCGATGACGCCATCCATGGAGAAGACACCGTCGGTGGCGATCAGTTTGAAGCGGGCGCCGTCGGCATCGGCCTGCTTGAGCTGGGCTTCCAGTTCGGCCATGTCGTTGTTGGCGTAGCGATAGCGCTTGGCCTTGCACAACCGCACCCCATCGATGATGGAGGCATGGTTGAGGGCGTCGGAGATGATGGCGTCTTCGGCACCGAATAGGGTCTCGAACAGACCGCCGTTGGCGTCGAAGCAGGAGGAGTAGAGGATGCTGTCTTCGGTGCCGAGGAAGGCGGACAGCTTCTGCTCCAGCTCCTTGTGCTGGTCCTGGGTACCGCAGATGAAGCGCACGGAGGCCATGCCGAAGCCGTGGCTCTCGAGCCCCTGATGAGCGGCGGCAATCAGGTCGGGGTGGTTGGCCAACCCCAGGTAGTTGTTGGCACAGAAGTTCAGTACCTGCTCGCCGCCCACCGCAATCTGGGCCTGCTGGGCCGAGGTGATGATGCGCTCCTGCTTGTATAGCCCTTCCGCCTTGACCTGTTCGAGCAGTTCGGTCAGGTGACGATAGAATCCGTTAGACATCCTCGGTCCTCATTGCTGTATCGACTGTGTTATCAGGATCCCAGGCCGTGCAACCCGCACGGTTCGGCGTCGTCACGGTCGCGACGAAACGCCGACAGACCCTAGAATGGGCAACATTTTACTGTAATCCCTGCGTATAAATTCAAATTTTTATGCTGATAATCAACAATTGTGAAACAGATCTCACCCGGCTGGTTGGGCCAGTTGGTGATAATGTTGCTCCAGTTGATGTATCTGGGGGGCCACCTGTGGCTGCACGTAGGGGCGCAGCAAAAACAGCACCCGCAAGACCCCCTGGTAGAGCAGGGGTTTGGTGATGCGGGTGGCCGGGGCCTGGGCGATCTGGAACGGGATCCAGCAGGTGACGACCATCTTGATGGTCTGGCCGAGATCCGGCAGGTCTTCATCGCTGACGGCGATGATGCCGCCTTCGCGCAGGCTTCTGAGCAGCGTCTCCACGGTGGCACGGAGCTGCTCCTGTGCCTTGAGGTATTTCTGCTGCAGCAGCTCGTCGCGACTCAGGATGTCCGGCAGATTCGCGTAGAAGAAGCGGAACTGCCACATCAAATAGAAGATGGCATCCAGGTAGCCCATCAGATCCTCCAGCCGGATCTCGCTGCTGCGGATCGGAGTGAAGCTGTCGCTCAGGTGGCGGGCGTACTGATCGAAGATGGAGTGGATGATGTCTTCTTTGTTTCTGAAGTGGTAGTAAAGGTTGCCCGGGCTGATGCCAAGGTGTGCGGCAATATGGTTGGTGGTGATGTTGCGCTCGCCCTGATCGTTGAACAGCTCGGTGGCGCTGTGGATGATCCTGTCTCTGGTCTTCATCGCTGCTCCCTCTGCCGGGCCCTAAGGGGAAAAGTCATCGAGGTCGAATCCCCTTGCGGCCCGTGATAAACTTTTCGGCAATTTCAAATTGGCCCACTATACACAGCTTTAACAGGCAGTCACACGGGGCCACAACGTACGCGAGGCAAACTCCATGATCGTAGTAACTGGCGGTGCTGGCTTTATCGGCAGCAATCTGGTCAAGCAGCTGAACGCTCAAGGACGGACCGATATCGTGGTCATTGATGACCTGACCGACGGCACCAAGTTCGTCAACCTGGTCGACCTCACCATCGCCGATTACATGGACAAGGACGAGTTCCAGGCGCGGATCGTCTCCGGTGACGAATTCGAGGAGTGGGATGACGGCATCGAGGTGATCTTCCACGAAGGCGCCTGCTCCGCGACCACCGAGTGGAACGGCAAGTTCATCATGGAGGTCAACTACGAGTACTCCAAGGATCTGTTCCACTACTGCATCGAGCGGGAAATTCCGTTCATCTACGCCTCTTCCGCCGCGACCTATGGCGGGCGCAACGACAACTTCATCGAAGATCCCAGGTTCGAGCAGCCCCTCAACGTCTACGGCTACTCCAAGCAGCTGTTCGATCAGTACGTGCGTCGCTGGATGCCGGAGATCAACTCTCAGGTGGTGGGTCTCAAGTACTTCAACGTCTATGGTCCCCGCGAGCAGCACAAGGGCTCCATGGCGTCCGTGGCCTTCCACCTCAATACCCAGGTGAAGCAGGGTGACAATCCCAAGCTGTTCGAGGGCTGTGACGGCTTCCCGGATGGCGGCCAGATGCGCGACTTCATCTACGTGGACGACGTCTGCAAGGTGAACCTCTGGTTCTGGCAGAATCCGCAGCACTCCGGCATCTTCAACTGCGGCACCGGCCGGGCTGAGCCGTTCCAGAACGTGGCGGAAGCCGTGATCAGGCATCACCAGAAAGGCGCCATCGAATACATTCCCTTCCCGGATCACCTCAAGGGTCGCTACCAGAGCTTCACCCAGGCGGATCTCACCAAGTTGCGCGGCGTCGGCTATGACGGCGAGTTCAAGACTGTGGCCGAAGGCGTGGCCGATTACATGGCCTGGTTGAACCGGGCTTGATCCCCCTCTGACGGGTGGCTCTGGCCACCCGTCGATCGGATGCGCTTGCATGAACATATTGATGGCTCTCTCCCAGCTCGAAGTGACGGGCGCGGAGGTCTATGCCACCACGGTCGGCAACGAGCTGACCCGCCGTGGCCACCAGGTTTTCTACGTCTCTGACACCCTGACCAAACCGACTCTGGGGCCGGTCTTTCGGTTGCGCTTCAACAAGCGCAGCATCCTGCGCCGCTTCTGGCACGTCTTCTATCTCATCTATCTGATCCGCAAGCACAGGATCCAGCTTGTACACGCCCATTCGCGCGCCTCGGGCTGGAGCAGCTACGTCGCCTGTAAACTGACCGGCACCCCCATGATCACCACGGTGCACGGGCGCCAGCCGGTACACGCCTCCCGCAAGGCATTCCATGCGCTGGGCTATCGGGCGGTGGCAGTGTGCGAGGATATCGCCAGCCAGATCATCGACAACCTGGGGGTGGACCCGGCCATGGTGCAGGTGCTGCGCAACGGCATCGAGACCGACAAGTTCCAGCCCGTGCCGATACCGGACAACGACAAACCGGTGATCGCCATCATTGGTCGGCTGAGCGGTCCCAAGGGGGAGCTCTGCTACCGGTTGCTGGACGAGGTACTGGATCTGGAAGCCTGCCGGGTGCGCGTCGTCAGCGGTACCCAGGTGCCGGCGCGTTTTGCCCGTTTTCAGGACAAGGTCGACTTCGTCGGTTATGTGGACGATGTGCCCGCCCTGATGGCGGGCTGCGATCTGGTGATCGGTGCCGGTCGGGTGGCTATGGAGGCGCTGCTGTGCGGTCGTCCGGCGTTTGCCATCGGCGAAGCCAGGGCCATCGGTCTGGTGACGGAGCAGAATCTGGACGAGGCGCTTGCCAGCAACTTCGGCGACATCGGCCCCAGGGATCTGGCCATCGATTTTGCCGGTCTGAAGGCGCAGATCCCTTCGGCGCTGGCCTCCAAGGTGGTGCCAGACCCAGTGCGTCAACGGATCCTGCAAGAGTATGATTTGCAAGGCGTCGTGACCGGGCTGGAATCCGTCTATCAGGATGCCGTGGTCGAGACCCTGCGCCGGGAGATGCCGGTCATCATGTATCACCGCTTCATCGAGCACGAGAGCGAAAAGGGAGTGCATGGCACCTGGCTCCCGGTCGCCATGTTCGAGAAGCACCTCAAGCTGATGAAGTGGCTGGGCTACGAGACGCTGACATTTGCCGACCTGGCGGAGAACGGGTTCATCCACCGGCTTCAATACGGCAAGAAGTACCTGATGATCACCGTGGACGACGGCTATCGGGACAACCTCACCCGCATGCTGCCGCTGCTGGAAAAGTATGGCTACAAGGCGGTGGTCTATGTGGTGACCGGCGAGGATCACAATCGCTGGGATGTGGAGCACCCGACCCACCCCGATACCCCGGTGACCCTGATGACCCCTGAGGAGATCAAGGCGCTGGTGGCCTCCGGTCATGTGGAGATCGGGGGCCATACCCTGACTCACCCCCGCCTGAGCACGCTCCCCCCAGAGGAGCAGGCCCACCAGATCCAGGCCAACAAGGCCTGGCTGGAGCAGTTGCTCGGCCATCCCCTGATCTCGTTTGCCTATCCTTACGGGGATCTGAACGACAGTGCAAAAGCCCAGGCCGTTGCCGCCGGTTATCGCTATGCTGTGGCCACCAACAGCGGCCCCAGAGCCATGCACCGGGATCCGTTCCAGATCCGCCGGATCGCCATCTTCCCCCGCACCGACATGTTCGGCCTGTGGCGCAAGATCCGTGGCAACTATGTCTTCCGAAAAACCTGACAGGGAATACACCTTGCTCCGTATGACAGATCATGACTCATCGACGAGTGACGATTTTCTCCGCATCTTTCACGGCCAGGCGTTCGGCAACTTCATCTTCCTGAATATTCTGGGTTACACCCTGTTCAAGGATTCGATTCAGCTGATCGCCGACGTCTGCCAGACCATCATAGTGTTGGCCACCCTGATGGCCTTCTATGTGGAGAGGGCCTTCTTTACAAGGAACAGGATCTTTCAACTGCTCTGTCTGGCCTTGGTGGTACAGAGCCTGAGCTGGGTCGCATCCAGACAGTTCGTGCCCGAGTATGCCCTCAAATACCCTTCTGTGAAGTCGATGGCATACCTCTTCTTCTTCCTTGGTCTCGCCTACTGGCTGAAGGGGGACCCGCGCCGCATTGTCATCACCCTGCTGACCTTCTGCCTCGGTGTCATTTTCACCTTTGCCTATCACTCCTCCTTCTTCTCCATCGTGGAGACAGGTCTTGATGGGGCCAGGGTAGATTTCAATTACCGCAATGCCCAGCACGGCTCCCTGATCGCGGGTGCCTGCTTCCTGTTTTTTGTGCTCTTGTTGCTTACATCGAAATTCAGGAAGCTGTCGCTGGGCAATGCCGGGATTCTGCTTGGTATCCTGTTGTTCGGGGTCTTCTCCGTCATTCTGCAGTCCCGTCAGTCCTGGCTGGCGATCTCGGCTTCGCTGGCCATCCTCCCCTTGCTGGGGGGAGGAGAGCATTGGCCAAGGCGCAAGGTGGTGTTGACCTACGCCATCTTGCTGATGACCATGCTGGCGCTGTATCAGGTTTCGTTCATCCGGGAGCGGTTGCTGGCCGGCTTCGTGCATCAGGGGGATGTGCATGCCATCCTGACGGGTAACTGGAACGAGGTACGGGACTTCAGCATCGGTGTGCGATTGAAGACCTGGTTGGAGGCCATCCAGTGGTTCCTGGCTCACCCCTTCTTCGGGACAGGCTATGGCAGCCAGTCGTTGGTGATCACCCTCTCCAAGACGCTGCCTGACTACATTACCCGGGAGTTTCGTCACCTGCACAACTCCAACATGGAAACACTGGTGTGCTGGGGCATTGCCGGCTTCCTGGTGCTGTATGGCACGCTCTTCTCGGTGCTCCGCCAGGTGCTGTGCTGTCCGGTTTCGTCCCGTTTCATCAAGATGCTGGCCATCTCCTTCATCCTCTATTGGCTTATCATCAACAACTTCGAATCATTCTTCTACATGCGTTCCGGGCAGTGGGTATTCAGCGTCTTCATGGGCGCCATCTACTCGACCGCATTGCATTGGGAACTGAACAGGCTTGGAAAGGAAGGTCATGAAAATTTACGTCATTAGTCTGGACAGGGCCGTCGAGCGGCGCAGTCGTGTCGAGTCTGTGCTCTCTGCCAGAGGCATCCCCTTCGAATTTTTCAGCGCAGTGAACGGTTTTGAGGGGCTGCCCGAGCGGCTGCAGGCCCTGCCGGATGATCAGCACAGGATCCGGTTTCGCAGCAGACCGCTGACGCCCGGGGAAAAGGGGTGCTATGCCAGCCACTATCTGCTGTGGGAGAAGTGTGTCGAGCTCGACGAGCCCATCCTCATCCTGGAAGACGATTTCCTGCCCACCCAGTATTTTGAAGAGGTGGTGGGTACCCTGCCGAAGATCCACGAACAGTACGAGTACGTGAAGGTGGAACCCCAGATCGGTACCGCCACGGCCCTGACTACAGTGGACAACATGCAGCTCATGTTCTGGCACAACAACTCGTGCTGGACCACGGGATACAGCATCTCTCCCCAAGGGGCCCGCCGGTTGCTGGCCCACAGCCAGCGGTGGCTCTGTTCGGTCGACAACTTCATCGGTGAGTCCTATCGCACCGGGCTCATCTGTACCGGCCTGATTCCCTATGCCATCTACAGTCCGCGGGACATGGGCAGCGACATCCAGAATCAGGTCGTGCTGAAGAAAGTTCCGCTGGGATTCAAGTTGACCCGTGAACTCTATCGCTTCTACCGCTTCGTCAGGATGGCCCTGTGGAACATGAAACAGGCGGGGGGCAAGGCATGAGTGCGACCAACAGAACCATTCACGCCATCTGGCTCGGCAGCCGCTTGCCTCCTCTGGCGCACGTGTGCATCGATGACTGGCGCAAGCAGGGTTACGACTACAAGCTCTGGCTGGACACGGATCCGCAGGTAAAACGCTGGATACAGGAGTGCACCTTTGCCCGGGAGTGCTACCGGCGAGGCCTGCTGGCCTTCGTGACCGATTACCTGCGGCTCAAGATCCTCGCTCAGGAAGGGGGTCTGTATCTGGATACCGATGTCACCATCAACCAGGATCCCTTCCCGCTCTTCGAGTCCGTGGCCTTTGGCGTTGGCTACGAATCAGATCGGCTGATCGGCACCGCGGTCATCTACGCCAGACAAGATTCGGCCATGCTGTCCGAACTGGTGCGCTTCTATGAACAGGAGATCATGTCCTCTCCCATGTACATGGGGCCGGAGATAATGACACACCTGGTCTCGGAGAAGCTGGCATCATCAGGGGATACCGCCCTGATCGCCCCCGTGCACTATTTCTACAACTACCAGGGGGAGGCGATTCATTTCGAGCCGGCGGCAGAGCGCTACATGACCCACTGGTTCCAGCACAGCTGGAAACGCTCATCCGGTCTTGTGTTCCTGCGTGCCAAGGCCAAAGGCTGGTCAGGGTATCTCTATGAATGGCAGAAGGAGTTCTTCCGCCTGCGCAAATGACGGCGATATGGCATCACCGTGCTAGACAGTGGGCAGGGGAGCCATGTCTCCATCTGCCTGCTTGCCGGTGACGGGTGTGACTTGACTCCAGAGCTGATCCAGCTGCATCTGTACCTCGCGCACTTCCTGCTGCGGATCCTGACGACCCGTGTCGACGAAGCGATAACGGGGATGAGAGACGGGATTGGCAATGGCGGAGTGTCCGAGGGGAGAGACGATGGTGAGCAGGGGGATATCCAGCGCCTGCGCCATGTGGCGCGGTCCGGTGTCATTGCCGACGAAAAGCTGGCAATGGGCGAAAAGCCCCACCAGCTCCCGTACCGAGCGGGTCTGAACATGGTCAAACACGCTGGCCTGCAGCGCTTCTGGCAGCAGCGGCTTCAGCCCCCGGTTGTACTCCTCTTCCCCCGGTCCGCAATAGACCAGGATCTGGGCATTGTGCTCCTCGATGAGCCACTGGGCGACCTTGGCGAAGCAGTCGATGGGCCAGCGCTTGTAATGGCCGAGGGAGTTCACTCCCATGGCGATGAGTGGCCGGGTCGGGTCGACGCCAGCGGCCAGCAGGGTCTCGCGCCCCCGTTGTCTCTCCTCGTCGCTGAGCCAGAGGTAGTAGTTGCGATCCTCGCTGGCCAGCTTGAGCGGCTTGAGCAGTGAAAACCGGTCATCCACCAGGGTGCTGTTGCCCTGATGCTCGGTGTCATGGCGAAAGCGCACGATGCGGTTGTGGCCCAGGCGCCATGGGAAGGAGTCGAAGCCGATCCGCAGGCGGGCGCCGGAGAAGAGACAGGTGAGCAGGCCTATCATCTGGCCCTGGCTGTTGATCACCACATCGTAGCGTTCGCGGCGAATGCCCAGCAGCAAATCCTTCATATAGCGCCACTCGTTGCGGCGCGCCTTCTCGATGACGATCAATCGATCGATGTTGGGGTTTCCCTCTGCCATGCCCGCGCAGTAATCCATGACCAGATAGTGAACTTCCCCGGCAGGGTCGTGCTGCTTGAGGTTGTTGCACAGTGCGGTGGAGATCAGCACATCTCCTATCTGTTTGGTTTGTACTACCAGGTATTTCATGGAAAGGGCCTCGAGCGAGGTCGGGTTGAACGTCAGCGCATCAGCATATCGCACTCCCCTGTCAGATGCTGCCGCTATGGGGTGAAAATCCGATCCAACGCACTGTGTTTGCACATATTTTCGACGTTGTTCTGGCTGGTGGGGCCCGGCTGGCAGTGCGGGAAGATGAGCGGGGGCATGGCACCGTCGGCCATGCCCCCGATGGGCAAGAGTGATCAGCGTACGATGAGGCCGAGCAGGATCCCCACCACGCCGAAGTCGGCATCGCTGAAGGTGGTGTTGGCAAAGCCGAGATCCCCCAGCACCGGCAGCAGGAACACCGGCAGGAAGGTGATCAGCAGGCCGTTGGCGAAGGCACCGAGTAGAGCGCCGCGACGACCGCCGGTGGCATTGCCGAACACCCCGGCCGCCGCACCGACAAAGAAGTGCGGCACGACGCCTGGAATGATGACGGTGAGCCCCAGCAGGTAGAGCAGCACCATGCCCGCCAGACCGGCGGCGAAGCTCGACAGGAAGCCGATCAGCACCGCATTGGGGGCGTAGGGGAAGACGATGGGGCAGTCCAGCGCCGGCTTGGCGTTGGGCACCAGCTTGTCGGAGATCCCCTTGAAGGCCGGCACGATTTCGGCGATGACCATCCGCACCCCCTGCAGGATCACGTAGACCCCGGCGGCGAAGGTGATGGACTGCATCAGGGAGAACATGAACCAGTGCTTGCCCTTGGCGACGCTGGCGACGAACTCGGGCCCGGCGAAGGCGGAGGTGATGAGGAAGATGATGCCCATGGTGAAGGAGATGGCCACCGGGGTATCGCGCAGGAACAGCAGGCTCTTGGGCACCTGCACCTCTTCGCTGCTGTGGGCTTTGTTGCCGAACTTGGCGCCGATCCAGCCGGCCAGCACGTAGGAGCAGGTGGAGAAGTGGCCGAGCGCCACGTCATCGGAGCCGGTGATCTGCTTCATGTAGGGGTGGGCGAGGGCCGGGAACAGCACCATGGTCACGCCGACCACCAGGCTGCCCACCGCGATGAGCGGGATGCCGCTCATGCCGCCGGCGGAGAGGATGGCCGCCACCATCATCGACATGAAGAGAGTGTGGTGGCCGGTCAGGAAAATGAATTTCCACGGGGTGAGCCGGGCGATCAGGATGTTCACCAGCATGGCGAAGAACATGATCATCGCCATCTCCTTGCCGAACGACTGCTGGGCGATGGAGACGATGGCCTCGTTGTTGGGCACCACCCCCTTGATGCCGAAGGCGTGCTGGAAGATGGTGGCGAAGTCGCCCAGCGAGTTCACCACTAGGGTGGCGCCGGCTCCCAGGATGACGAAGCCCATTATGGTCTTGACCGTGCCCTTGATGCACTCGGTCACCGGTTTCTTCTGGGCGATCAGGCCGATGAGGGCGATGAGGCCAACCAGCACGGCCGGCTCCGACAGCACGTCAAACATCAGAAAATTGAAAAATTCCATGGTCAGCTCCAAGCAGATGGAAGCGGCGGCTCACCGGCCGCCCAGACAGTCGCAAAGGGGTTAGAGTGCGCCCAGCTCGCGCAGGGCGATGGCGAGTTTTTCTTTCATGGCGGCCTTGTCGACCATGTTGTCCAGCGATACCAGCCGGCCGTCGACCCCCATGCTGACCAGCTGTTCGGCGATGTCGCGGGTGGCGACAAAGATCTCGGCGCTCTCGCTGCCGGCAGAGGCGAGATCCCGGTGATCCACCTCGGCCGTCACGGCCAGCTCCTTGAGAATGCTCTTGATGCTCATCTCCATCATCAGGCTGGTGCCCAGGCCGTGTCCGCATACAACCAGAATTTTCATGCTCTCTTCCTCTGTCGGGCGCAGGGCGCCACTCAATAACGCGCCAGGATGCGCAAGATGTCGTCTTTGCTGGTGGCCGCCATGATGGCTGCCACGTCTTCTTCATTCATGAACAGCTCGGCCAGCTGGGCGATGGTCTCCACGTGGGAGTTGCTGTCGCTGGCGGCCAGGGTGACCAGCAGCCGCACCGGGTCGTTGCCCTCGGAGCCGAAGTTGACCCCCTCTTTCAGCACGGTCAGCGCCAGTCCCAACCGGTTGACGCCGTCTTCCGGGCGGGCGTGGGGCATGGCCAGGCCCGGTCCCAGCACGTAGTAGGGGCCGAGCTCCTCGTGGGAGCGATAGAGCGCCGCCACATAGGAGGGCTCTATGGTGCCGTTGGCCAGCAGGGGGGCGGTGGCCAGCTCGATGGCGTGGCGCCAGTCGCGGGCGCCCGCTTCGATGGAAATGACCTGCTCGGTCAGCAATTGGGTCAGCATGGCAGTGTCCGGGCTGGATAGGATGGCGCCAATCTAGCGATCTTGCCCCTTGATAACTGTGAGCTTGATCCCGAAAGTTAGCGCTACCAGATAGCGCTAACATTGATCTGTAATAGCGCTATCATTTCTCTCACAGGAGGGATTCATCCTGCCCCTTGTCGGCTTCAAAGAAGGTAAAATCCGGTTTGAGCAAATAGTCAGTGCCCCGCTTTTGCCTTAAAGTGAATGCCCGTATGCCGAGGAAGGGAAAGGATGTCAGAAGCGAAAAAACGCCGCAGCACGGGTCGGGTGACCCTCAACGACGTGGCCCAGTTGGCTGGGGTGGGAGCCATGACGGTGTCGCGCGCCCTGCGCACCCCCGAGCTGGTGTCCGACAAGATGCGCGAGCGCATCGAGGCGGCGGTGGATGAACTCGGCTATATCCCCAATCGGGCGGCGGGGGCGCTGGCGTCCGCCACTTCCCAGACCATAGTGGTCATCGTCCCCAGCCTGGCGGAGCGCGCCTGCGGTGACATGATTGCCGGGCTGCAGCAGACCCTGCTCGCCGAGGGCTATCAGATCATGCTGGGGGATGCCCAGCACCTGAAGCAGCAGGAGGCCAGCCTGCTCAGCAATTTCCTGCAGCACAATCCGGCCGCCGTGGTGTTGTTTGGGGGGGATCCCGGGGAGGTCATCCGGCAGCGCCTGCAGGCGGCTCGCTTGCCGGTGGTGGAGGTGGGAGCCATGGCGCGCCATCCCATCGACATGAACGTCGGGGTCTCCAACTTCGATGCCGGTTATCAGCTGACCCGCCACCTCATCGAGCGCGGTCATCGCAACATCGGCTTTCTCTGTGCCCGCCAGGAGCAGTGGATGCTGCAGCAGCGCATGCAGGGCTGGCAGAAGGCGCTGCTGGACAACTACCTCTCTCCGGACGCCATCATCAATACCTCTGAGCTGCCGAGTTTCAGCACGGGGGCGGCCATGCTGGGGGAGTTTCTGCTGCGCTGGCCCGAACTGGATGCGCTGATCTGCGTCAACGACGAGCTGGCGGCCGGGGTGCTGTTCGAATGCCAGCGCCGCCATCTGAACGTGCCGGGCAAGCTCGCCATCGCCGGTTTCGACGATCTGGATGTGGCGCGCGCCTGTCATCCTGCGCTGACTTCGGTCAGGATCCCCTATCACCAGATGGGCAGGGAGGCGGCGGAGCTGATCCTGCGCCAGCTGGCGGGCGAGGAGGTGGCCGGCATGAGCCTCGCCCTGGATTTTCAATTGCAAAAGCGTCAGAGCACCTGACGAGCGATGCCACGACAGGGCGAGGCAAGCATGTTCAAGGCGTTGTGACCGAAGACCCGGTCGGTGCACCGCCGCCCTGCGCGGGAACTGCCAGCCGACGTGTTCGCCCGGTCTGTCACCGGGTTGGAGCAGAGCGTGGATGCCACCGGAGCTATGACTCCAGGTGGCTGGCTGCACCCTGGTCAAGCTCTGAGCGGAACCACTGGCGAGCACCATTATTCTGGATAGACTTTGTAGGCCGGTGCACTATCCAAGGAGAATGAGCATGGGTACGCAGACGCCTGATTTCGATCTCGATGATGACTGGGAGCCGGAATCCTGGGAAGACGAGCTGGAGGAGCTGGATGACGAGAGCTGGCAGGACTATGACCCTCTCGACGATCAGTGACTCCCTGTAACGCCTGAGGGCGGGCCTGGTGCCCGCCCGATTTTTTGTGTGGCGAGGGGGGCAGCCCTTGGTGAGAACGGGGCGGGCTGGTTAGAATGAACTGCTCAAATGACGCTGTACGAGGCAGGCAGCGGCTCAACAACGATTCCAACGACGCCAAGGATGAATATGCGCTCACTCGTCATCATGTTTTGTGCCGCCCTGCTCGGGGGCTGTGTTTCCAACTCCGACGACCCTTGCGAGAAGGTGTGGAGCGACGTGGGAGAGGCGGACGGCAAGCTCGGTTTTGCTGGCGATCGGGTGGCATTTCACCAGACCCAGTGCGGGGAAAAAGTGGACGTTGCCCTTTGGGAGCTGGGTCGCCAGAAGGGGTTGGCCTGGTATTGCCGACCCGAGCATCTCTATCTGGCAGGACGGTCGGGAGAGGAGTATCGCGGCGTCTGTCCCAACGACGTGCAGGCCCGTCGCCTGTTTGAACAGGGTCGCCATGGCTGGACTGATCAATAAATCAGCCTTCCTCTCTCTTCTGAAATATTGCGTGAACCTCTTCGTGAGAAGAGGGACCTACCCTTCTTTATGCTTCAGCCGCAGCGGCTGGCACAGGTAATCCTTGTCATTGGCGCTGCGGGCACACTTGCCACACACGAATTTGGGTTTGCGCACAATCTTGCGCAGCGTCTTGAGATCGGCGGGGATCTCGTGACGGCGCCACTCACACAGCGTCTTGTGACCCATGACGTCCTCGACAGTGAATGCAACGGGTGAGAGGGGCAGGACCCCTCCCGGTGTGGTTACTGGTACAGGTATTTGGTGAAGATGAGCTCGCGGACCGCCTTCTTGCCCGTCTCCTTGACCAGCAGTTCGTTGACCTTGGCCTCACACTCCTTGCGCAGCTCTTCCCGGTTCACCAGGGACTTGATCTGTGCGCCCGTCTTGCTGCCAATCAGCCGGATGATGGCGTCGCGGATCAGGGGGTCGTGCTGCTCCAGCAACTTGAGGTCGGCAGCGTCCGTGGCCATCAGCTCTACCGTCACCCGTACATAGCCGAGGGTTTTGCCGTCGCCAAGGTAGTTGGTGATGATGTCCGGATCCAGTGCGTGATAGGCGAATCCCGGCTGGACGGCGGAGGAAGCGGGATCGGTGGCCTCTTCCTCATTGGCGAAGGCCTGTGTATTCAAGAGGGTACACCCCAGGGACAGCAGCAGAATTCTGATGATCTTCATCTGGATGGCTCGGCAGCGACGGATGCCCCATTTTTGATGCTGCCATCGGGGCCGTCAAGCACGGATGTTCTTACAATTCGCCATTGATTTACGGATAATAAACCGGTTTTTAACCTGACAACGGAAATCTCCGGATGGTGAAGCTGTGAAGTCCGAGTTGACTGTTCCCCTCGTCCAGCTCGTCCCGTGGCGGGCGCCTGCAGAGTGCGAACCGCCCGAGGCGCTGCGTCCCTGGTTGCTGGAGGCCGATTCCATGACCCGGCGCCTGCGTCGTTACAATCATCACCTCTCGGTGCAACTGCTCGGCAATCGCGCCGTGTCGCTGACGGTGGACGAGCAGGCGCTGGTGGCGGTGTCGGCCACCGCGGGCATGTGCCGCGAGGTGATCCTGCACGGTGATGGCGGGCCTGCCATCCTGGGTTGGACCCTGTTTGCCGAAGCGGCCTTGCAGGGGGGCGGTTTGCAGGATCTGGGAGAGCAGCCGCTGGGAGAGCGCATTTTCGGTGAGGCACCGGCGCGGCGGGATCACCTGCAACTGGCCTGTTTCGAGATAGCGAGCAATCCCTGGTGTCCGGCCGCCACCGTATGGGGGCGTCGTTCCCGCCTGTTTCTGGGGCAATGGCCACTGCTGGTCCATGAACTTTTCCTGCCCTCGCTATCGTCTCATTCGTTGCCATCGGATAAGGAGCTGGAGTGAAGCTGTTAACCAAGGAGCGGGGACTGGCCTATGCGCAGTTGGCCCGCATCGACAAGCCCATCGGTACCCTGCTGCTGCTGTGGCCGACCCTGTGGGCGCTCTGTCTGGCGGCTGGTGGCCTGCCTGACCCCTGGATCCTGACCGTGTTCGTGGTGGGCGTTTTTCTGATGCGCTCCGCCGGCTGTGTCATCAATGACTATGCGGATCGCAACTTCGACGGTCATGTCAAACGCACTGCCGGGCGACCGCTGCCCATGGGGCGGGTCGCCGAGCGGGAAGTGCTGGTACTGTTCGCCGTGCTGGCGCTTCTCTCGTTCGCCCTGGTGCTGACGTTGAACCCGCTCACCATCAGCCTGTCCTTTGCCGGTCTGCTGCTGGCGGTCTGCTACCCCTTCATGAAGCGCTTCATCCCCATCCCCCAGCTGGTGCTCGGCATGGCCTTCTCCTGGTCCATTCCCATGGCCTATGCGGCCCAGGCCAATGCCCTGCCGCCGGAAGCCTGGCTGTTGTTTCTTGCCAACCTGCTGTGGACCATCGCCTATGACACCGAGTACGCCATGGTGGACAGGGATGACGACCTCAAGCTCGGCCTGAAATCGAGCGCCATCCTGTTCGGCCGTCACGACAAGCGGATCATCGGCGCGCTGCAACTGGCGACCCTGCTGATCCTGCTGGGGATCGGGCAGCTGATGGGGCTGGGATCCGGTTATTACTGGGGACTGCTGGGGGCGGCGGCGCTGTTCGTCTACCAGCAGCGACTGATCCGGGAGCGGCAGCGGGAAGCCTGCTTCCAGGCCTTCCTCAACAACAACTACGTGGGGGCGCTGGTGCTGCTCGGGGTGATGGTTCACTACCTCTAACCCGCCCCCTTCCTTGATGAAAAAAAGGCTGCATGATGCGGCCTTTTTGTTGGGTGTCGACGCCTCAGAGCCGGTTGCCCGCCTGGATGGTGCGGCGGATCTTGTTGCTGAGCAGCGGCACTATGTTGTCGGCCAATGCCTGGAAGCGGCCGAGATCCGGTTTGCAGCCCGGATCCAGATAGCCTTCGCTGCGCAGGGTGTGGATCAGGGTGCTGAACAGCTTCTGGTCGAAGAACTCGGGGGCGTTGATGCCGTGCAGTGTACCGAGGCGCTCCGCCATCATCAGGCCGTCCGCTTCCAGCTGCTCCGCCTCGATGTGGGGCTGGGCCAGCATGCGGGTCAGCACGATGGCGTAGCGCTGCAGGGTCTCCTGGATGCTTTCGGCCAAGAGCAGCAGGCGCATCTGGTTGCCGGGGTTGACCCAGTAGCCGCCGTCGCGTGCCTCGACCAGTTGCTGGCGCAACAGCTCGGCCAGCAGGGCATCGATCAGCTCCGGTAGCTCGTCCTCTTCATAGCGCAGGAAGAGTTCGGTCTTGAGCAGGGGGTAGATGTCGACACAGCGGGCGACGATCTCGCTGCGGGAGATCCCCTCGCACCGCTCGATCAGGGCCGCCACCAGGGAGGGCATGGCGAACAGGTGCAGTATGTTGTTGCGGTAGTAGGTGAGCAGGATCGCCTGATAGCGGTCCAGGCTGATGATCTGGCCCAGCTTGTCCTCGCTCACTTCGAACTTGTTGAGCTCCATCGCCTGCTCCAGCAGGGTTCTGGCGTCCTCGTCCGGCATGGTGCTGTGCGGGCTGTAGGGCACCTGCTTGAGCAGGTCCAGATAGGTGTTGAGCTGGGCCTGGAGTTCGTCTCGGGTCAAGGCGTGGCGCTCGGCGGCCAGCAGGGCCAGGGCACTCAGGGTCAGGCCGTTGACGGCGGCGGCATCGTTGATGCGGGTCATCAGCAGCTCGGCCAGCTGGTTGACGGTGGAGGCCATCCACTCGGGGCGCTCCTCCCGGCCGATGCTCTCCTTCCAGGTGGGCACATGTTCGCCGAGATAGCTGTTGAGGGTCAGTGGTTCGCCGAAATTGACGAAGCCACGGCCATAGTTGCGCAGCTTGCGCAGGATGCCGAGCACCTGCAGGAAGCTCTCCTTCTCCTTGCGGCTCCCCTTGAGTTCGTTGTGGTAGGTATTCACCTCCATCACGTGCTCGTAGCCGAGGTAGACGGGGACCAGGGTGACCGGCCTGTCCAGCCCGCGCATCATGGCCTGCAGG
This sequence comes from Aeromonas sp. R10-1, assembly GCF_040908465.1. Classification (NCBI taxonomy): domain Bacteria; kingdom Pseudomonadati; phylum Pseudomonadota; class Gammaproteobacteria; order Aeromonadales; family Aeromonadaceae; genus Aeromonas; species Aeromonas sp. R10-1. The sequence goes on along the minus strand of NZ_JBFODT010000026.1, from coordinate 15,849 downwards.
GTCATGGCCAGCATGCCGGTCTTGGGGGGCAGCAGGCGACCGGTACGCGAACGCCCACCCTCGGTGAAGAATTCCACCGAATAGCCCTTGGCGAACAGCAGGTTGAGGTACTCCCGGAATACCGTGCTGTAGAGCGGATTGCCCTTGAAGGTGCGGCGGATGAAGAAGGCGCCGCCGTGGCGGAAGATGGGGCCTGCCGGCCAGAAGTTGAGGTTGATGCCCGCCGCGATGTGGGGTGGCACCATGCCCTGGTGGTAGATGACGTAGGAGAGCAGCAGGTAATCCATGTGGCTGCGATGGCAGGGGACGTAGACGATCTCGTGCCCTTCCTGGGCCAGCTGACGCACCTGCTCTGCTCCGTTGACCGAGAGGCCGCGATAGAGCTTGTTCCACAGCCAGCCGAGGAAGCTTTCCCCGAGGCGGATCAACCGATAGGAAAAATTGGAGGCGATCTCGTCCATGTAGCCGTGGGCACGCTTTTGCGCCTTCTCCAGGCTGATCCCTTCCCGTCTGGCCTCCTCCTCGATGGCCTGCTGGATCACGCTCGAATCCAGCAGTTGCTTGAACAGCAGGTTGCGGTTCGGCAACTTGGGTCCGGTGGCGGCCAGCTGTTGGCGGCTGAAGTGGGTGCGGGCCACCCGCGCCAGCTTGTGGGCGATGGCCTCGTCGGTGCCGTGCTTGTCCGCCATGTAGCGCAGGGAGAGGGGCGGGGAGAAGCGCACCAGGTTCTCGCGCCCTTTCAGGATCACGATCAGCGCCTTCTTCAGGCGGTTTGGCGCCAGGCTGCTGATGATGTTCCAGCCGGAGGCCTCCTCGCCTTCCCGGCCCGGGGCGCGGCCCCAGAACAGGGTGACGGGTACTACCTGGATGTCCAGCGCCGGATCCTGCTTGTGCAGGTCCAGCAGCTGGTGGAACTCCTGCAGGAAGGGGAGCGGCTTGTTGCGCGTGCCGAACAGGGGAGGCGGACGGTCCAGACAGACGTAGCGTGGCAGCAGCTGACCGTTCAGCTCCAGCGGCGTGAAGGGGCCGGGCAGGCCGAGATCCTCGCAGCACTGTTGCAGGGTCATCAGGTCGGTGATCGAGCTGGTCTTCAGGGCATAGACGATGGGTCTGGCCGGATCCAGCTTGAGCTCGGTGATGGGGTTTTCCGGCAGGCTCTTGTGATTGACCAAGCCGCTGACCGGCCATTGCAGGATGGCTCTGGAAATCTTCTGTCCAAGGGACATGTGCGTCTGCTCTCCAAAAAAATGCGGCGTGAGCATAGCAAATCACCGGCTGCTTGTCGCCGAGAGGTACGATGAGTCGGCACTTCAGAGCGGGGGGAGGGACAAATGTGCGTCGGGTCGCGACAAATGCCAGTTGCGCCTTGCCTTGGCCCCAGCACTGTATATACTGCCAGTGTGCTGTATAAAAAGACAGGTGCCCATGCTATGAAACCCCTTACCCCTCGCCAGGCTGAAGTACTCGAGCTCATCAAGGCGAACATGAACGAGACCGGCATGCCGCCGACTCGCGCCGAGATTGCCCAGAAGCTTGGCTTCAAGTCGGCCAACGCGGCCGAAGAACATCTGAAGGCCCTGGCCAAAAAAGGGGTCATCGAGATCATGCCGGGCACGTCCCGTGGCATTCGTCTGCTGCTCGAAGAAGAGGACGTGCAGCCTGAAGAAAACGGCCTGCCACTGATTGGCAAGGTGGCGGCCGGGGAACCCATCCTGGCCCAGGAACATATCGAGAGCCACTACCAGGTAGATCCCGCCCTGTTCCACCCGCGGGCAGACTTCCTGCTGCGGGTGCAGGGCATGAGCATGAAGAACATCGGCATCATGGACGGGGACCTGCTGGCGGTACACAAGACCCAGGAGGTACGCAACGGCCAGGTCGTGGTAGCACGGCTCGACGAGGATGTCACCGTCAAGCGCTTCCAGCGCAAGGGCAGCCAGGTGTGGCTGCTGCCGGAAAACGAAGAGCTCTCCCCCATCGAGGTGGATCTCGCCAGTCAGCACCTTACCATAGAGGGCCTGGCGGTCGGTGTAATCCGCAACGCCGACTGGATGTAAACATCCGATGCGATGAAGAGGCCTCCTGCGGGAGGCCTCTTCATTTTCATCTGCCGATGGCATCTCCCTCCCCACCTTTTCGCTTCTCCTTCCTGTGCGCACAGTCTCGCCGCACGACATGCATTTCGGATATATCCTTTGATAAGGCCCCTGTCATGGTCGGTGATCAGGGAAGGGGGAGTCGCACCGGGCAGTACGCCATGGCAGGGATGCATGATCGCCGGGTCGGTGCGCAGAAGGGAGAGTCGCCTCAGACTGGGGACTCGTACAGTCAGTACGCTGCCGTGGTTGGTTCGTCGTTGGGGACAAAGAGACCCGTCAGCGTGACCTGTTGAGCAAGGAGGACAGGTATGGCTTCAAGCTCGCCGTGGGATCCGGTGCCGGCCGCAGCGCCCGCATCTTCCATCACCCGATTCATCAAGGGCAGTCGGATGACATGGTTCTATGCGCTCTGGGTCTATCACAAGGGAGATGGTTGGACCATCTGGCTTGGGTGCCCCAAAGACAAGATTGTCCGCCTGGTTCGTCTGTTTCGCCGTCATCACGACATCGGATTGCCGGATGAGCCCTGGACTGCCCCCGTCATCCCGCTGCGCGTCCCCCTGAGACGTGCCCAGCCGCAGCACAGGCTGCGGCCCTGATCCCTCTTCCTGTACAAACAAGAGCCCCGCCAGAGCGGGGCTCTTGTTTGGGCGCCGATGCGGCTGAACCATGGCACAGACGCTTTCCCGCCGGGATGCAAGACTAGCCATCGGCGGGGGCAGGCGGGTTACAATGACCCCTACCGGTTTTGCCCCCTGGGCTTCTAACATAAGCAAGGCTTTGTTTTATATGGTTAAACCACGCTTTTACCTGCTGCTGTTGCTGTTCATCGGCGCCATTGCGGCGGCTTATTACTGGAGTCAGCCCGCGGTGCCTGAACAGGCCGATTACTACCCGGCGGGGCGAGACATCAACCCGTTTGCCCTCACGGATGCGGATGCACAGCCCTTTACCCCTGCCAACCTGACGGGACACTGGAGCTTTCTGTTCATCGGCTACACCTACTGCCCGGATGTCTGTCCGACCACGCTGGCGGATCTGCGCAGCGTCTATCCGGCGTTGAAGAAGATAGCCCCCACTAGCCAGGTGGTATTCATCTCGGCGGATCCCCAGCGGGATGACAGCGCCCGCCTGAAGAGCTATACCGCCTTCTTCGAGCCCGAGTTCAAGGCGGCGACAGCACCTCACAGTGCCCTCTTTCCTCTGGTCCGCAATCTGGGGCTGGTCTATTCCATCGTGGAAGGGGATCGCAAGGACTACCTGATCGACCACTCCGCCTCCATCGTGCTGATCAACCCCGAGGGGAAGCTGGTGGCCACCTTCCGACCCAAAGTAGCACCGGGTGAGGTGCCCCACGTGGACATGCAGGCCATGGTGGCCGACTTCGCGCGCATCGTGCGGCTGGCTGGCGAGTGAGCCCGGCGCGCACCATGCTGATTCCCGCCTGGCTGAAGGATCCTCGCCGCCACCGAGCCGTCTTCGCCCTGGCCCTGCCCATGGTGTTCTCCAACGTCACCACGCCCTTGCTGGGGCTGGTGGACACCTGGGTGATCGGTCATCTTGGCCAGGCCTGGTTTCTCGGCGGCGTCTCGGTCGGTGCGACCTTCATCAATCTGCTGTTCTGGTTGCTTGGCTTCCTGCGCATGTCCACCACAGGGCTGACCGCCCAGGCTCAAGGTGCAGCCCATGCCGAAGGGCAGCTCGACACCCTGGCGCGGGCCCTGGGCTTGGCGATCGGACTGGGCATGGCGCTGTTGCTCCTGTTGTTGCCGTTCCTGCCGGCCATCATCGCCCTCGGTGGCGGCTCTTCCGAGGTACAGACCTATGCCGGTCAATATGTGTCGGTGCGGGTCTGGAGCGCTCCGGCGGCCTTGTGCAATCTGGTCATCATGGGGTGGTTGCTGGGCATGCAGGATGCACGCAGTCCCATGCTGCTTCTGATCCTGGGCAATCTCGTCAACATGGTGCTGGATGCCTGGTTCGTGCTGGGATTGGGCTGGCAGGTGAAAGGGGTGGCCGCAGCTTCCCTGCTGGCGGATTACAGCACGCTCGGGGTGGGGTTCTGGCTGGTGAGCCGGCATCTGCGCCGACTTGATCCCGGGGTGTGGCACAACGCCTGGCAGCGCTGGCGCCAGTGGCCGGCCCTGCTGCGGCTGCTCGCCCTGAACCGGGATATTTTCATCCGCTCTCTCTGTCTGCAACTCTGCTTCGTGTTCATGACTCTGCAGGGGGCCAGGCTGGGGGATGTGGCGGTGGCCGCCAATGCGGTGCTGCTCAATTTCCTGATGCTGATTTCCTACGGGCTGGATGGATTTGCCTATGCGGTGGAAGCCATGGTAGGGCGCGCCATCGGGCGGCGTGATAGGCCGCTGCTGCGGGAGGCCATCGTTCTCAATCTGGGCTGGGCGCTGCTGATCGCCCTGGCATTCACCCTCTCGTTTGCCCTGGGGGGCCACTGGCTCATCCGCCACATTACCGACATACCGGCGGTGATCGCCGAGGCGCAACGTCAGCTCCCCTGGCTGGTGGCCATGCCGCTGCTGGCGGTCTGGTGCTTCCTGCTGGACGGGGTCTTTATCGGCGCCACCCGGGCCCGGGAGATGCGCAACAGCATGCTGGTGGCGGTGTTTGCCGGCTTCTTTCCCATCTGGTGGCTCTGCCAGGGATGGGGTGTGGCGGCCCTGTGGGCCGCCATGAGTGCCCTGATGGCCGGTCGTGGCCTGACGCTGGGCTGGCTCTGCTGGCGACTGGAGCGGGATGGACGGCTGCTGGCGGGGCAGGGGACGGCGCAGTCAGTCTGAATCCTGGCCGCCTTGCCAATATCGTCAGCGGTCAGAGCGAGCCTGAATAGTCGAACTGCCGCCAGCTCTCGTAGACGAACACCGCGACGGCGTTGGCCAGATTCATGCTGCGGCTCTGGGGCAGCATGGGAATGCGCAGCCGCTGCTCGAATGGCAGGCTCTCGATGATCTCCATGGGCAGGCCTCGGCTCTCGGGCCCGAACAGCAGGGCGTCACCGGGGGCAAACCGGGCCGCCGAGTGGGCGGTGCGTCCCTTGGTGGTGCAGGCAAAGACCCGTTGGGGGGCGACGGCCGCCAGAAACGCCTCATAGTCAGGCCAGCGCTTGACGTCGGCAAACTCGTGATAGTCGAGCCCGGCCCGCTTGACCCGCTTGTCATCCCACTCGAACCCCAGGGGCTCTATCAGGTGCAACCGGTAGCCGGTATTGGCGCAGAGGCGAATGATGTTGCCGGTGTTGGGGGGGATTTCCGGTTGGTAGAGCACGATATCGAGCATGGAAGGATCCTGGGCTGGTGCGAAACGGGCGCCAGCATACCCAGCACCCGTGCCGATGAAAAGGGGGAGGTCAGGGCATGGGCAGACGGATGGTGATGACCAGTCCGGTCGGCTGATTGCTGCTGGCCCGGATGGTCCCCCCATGACGCTGGATCGCCTCGGCGGCGATGGCAAGGCCGAGACCCGTGCCCCCGGTCTTGGCGTTGCGGGCATCGTCCACCCGAAAGAAGGGCAGGAACAACCGGGGCTGCTGCTCCACCGGCACGCCAGGGCCGTCATCCCGTATGGTCATCACCCATTCCCGTCCCTCCCGGTACCAGTCCACCTTGATGAACTCGCGGGCATACTTGAGGGCGTTGCGCAGGGGATTTTCCAGGGCGCGCGCCAGCAGCTCCGGCCACATGGTGAGGGATTCGGCGGGCAGGGAAGGGAGCCTGAGCTGTTTGCCGTTCTGGTTTGCCTCGAACATGGCATCGTCCAGGATGGGCTCCAGCAGCTCCGCCAGGGGCAGCGTCACCGGCGCTTCCACATGTTGCTGCACCCGCGACAGATCCAGCAGATCCCCTATCAGCTTGTCGAGCCGGGCTATCTCCCCTTCGATGCGCGCCAGCTCGGCGCTGTCCCCCTGCTTGCGGCGGATCAGCGCCTGTGCGAGCTGGATGCGGGTCAGGGGGCTGCGCAGCTCGTGGGAGATGTCGGAGAGCAACTGCTTCTGCTTCTGGATCATGTCCTTGAGGGTGTCGACCATGCGACTGACATGTTCGGCCAGCTGGCCTATCTCGTCGCGCCGACCCAGGTTGGGGATCTGTATTTCCAGGTTGCCCTGGGCGAGTTGGGAGACCGACTGCTGCAACTGCAGTATGGGGCGGGTCAGGCGCCAGGCGAGCAACAGACAGAGCGGGGTGCTGACCAGCATGGCGATGCCCAGGATCTGGATGGGGTGATCCAGGATCTGGATGAAGAGGAACAGGTAGGAGTTTTCGACGTTCAGACCGAAATAGACGTGATAGGTCTGGCCGTGATGGACCATCTGGAAGGGGCCGGCGATGGCGCGCTGGTGTTCGCTGCCCAGCATGGGCTTGGCTGGGTTGTCCGAGTCGAGCATGAAACGGATCACGAACTTGCTCAGCCGGGTGCTGGACTGCATCTGCCCCTTGGCATCGCGTAGATAGATGTTGTCCACCGGCAAGAGGCCCGCGGCATCGATGGCCTTGGCCAGATCGAAATCCTGCTCGGGATCCGCGCCCCGTTGCAGCGCCGCCAGGTTGTTGTTGAGACGGGTGATCTCGTGGGCCGGCAGCGGGATGATGTTGCGGGGGTCCAGGGTGGGGAGGATCACCACCGCGGCCACGACCAGCAGCAGGATGAACCAGAACCAGAGGAAGATCTGGGTGGACAGGCCGTTGAAGGTGCGGGCCGATTTCATGCCTGCTCCAGCCACAGGTAGCCTCGTCCCCGCACCGTCTTGAAGCGGGGCTGGCCGTCGGCCCGCTCCGGCAGCTTCTTGCGCAGGTTGCTCAGGTGCATGTCGATGGCCCGATCGAAGGGTTCGAGCTTCTTGCCCAGCACCTGCTCGGAGAGCAGGCCCTTGCTGACGATCTGGCCCGGATTGCGCAGCAGGCACTCCAGCAGGCCGAACTCGGTGGCGGTGAGTTCCAGCAACTGATCGTCGCAGCGAGCCTGTTGCAGGCCGGGCTGCAGCACCAGATCCATGAAGCGCACCTCTTCCGAGCTGCCGCCGCGCTGGGGAGCCTGGCTCTGGGTTCGACGCAGGATGGCGCGCACCCGGGCCAGCAGCTCCCTGTCGTCGAACGGCTTGGCGAGATAGTCGTCGGCACCGGCCTCCAGCCCGTTGACCCGATCCTGGCTGTCGCCACGGGCGGTCAGCATCAACACCGGGGTGTCGTGGGTCTTGCGCAGCCGGGTCAGCATCGCGAAACCGTTGAGTCTGGGCATCATGACGTCCAGCAGCACCAGGTCGAAAGCCTGTTCTGCCAGTCGCTGCAATCCCTCTTCCCCATCCTCGGCGACGGTGACCTCAAACCCCTCCAGGGTCAGGATTTCGGTGAGCAGCTGTGTCAGTTCGAGATCGTCGTCGACCAGGAGTATTTTGTTCATCTGGGAGTCACTCTGTTGATTTTGCACGCCAAACTGACGTCCGGGTCAGGGTATAATAAGTTTTTACGCGTCGGAGGAAAGCCGGTTTTGAGCCACCAACACTATTCCCGCTGGGTCACCCTGGCCAGCATGGCCGCTGTGACCACCGCCACCCTGCTCATCCTGGGCAAACTGATCGCCTGGCTGATGACGGATTCATCCAGCCTGCTGGCATCCCTGACCGATTCCTTCATGGACATCAGCGCCTCTCTCATCAATCTGCTGGCCATCCGTTATGCGCTGGCCCCTGCCGACGAAGAGCATCGCTTCGGCCACGGCAAGGCGGAGTCCCTGGCGGGTCTGGTGCAGTCGGCCTTCATCTCGGGGTCCGCCCTGCTGCTGGTGATGCACGGCATCTCGTCGATGCTGAATCAGGTGCCCGTGGTGCGCCTGGAGGCGGGGATCTGGGTCAGCGTCGGCTCCATCGTGTTGACCCTGTTGCTGGTGAGCTTCCAGAGCTTTGTCATCCGCAAGACCAACAGTGTGGCCATCAAGGCCGACATGCTGCACTACCGTTCCGACCTGCTGCTCAATGGCGGCGTGCTGGTGGCACTGGTGCTGGCGGGGCAGGGGTGGTACTGGGCCGACGGCCTGTTTGCCATTCTGATCGGTCTGTTCCTGGTGTGGGGGGCTGTCCATATCGGCTACGAATCGGTGCAGGCCCTGCTCGATCGTCAGTTGCCAGAGGAGGAACAAGCGAGAATAATGGCCCTCTGCTGTGCCGTAGAGGGGGTGCATGGCGTACATGACCTGCGTACCCGCCAATCCGGGCCGACCCGTTTCGTGCAGTTGCATCTGGAACTCGATGATCAACTGCCTCTGGTCAGGGCCCATCAGATAGCCGACGAGGCTGAACTGGCCGTCCGCCAGGCCTTCGAGCGGATGGATGTGATCATTCACATGGACCCCATCTCGGTGCTGACAAAAGAACGACAAAGCACTCACCCTGAACAACAGTAGGCTGCAACATGGATGATCTGGTTGCCAGAACCTGGCAAAAAATTCAGCAGGAAGCGCAGAGCATGGCGGCCCAGGAGCCCATGCTGGCCAGCTTCTTTCATTCCACCATTCTCAATCACCGGGATTTGCGCTCGGCGCTGAGCTTCCAGCTCGCCAACAAGCTCGACAGCACCACCATGCCTGCCATCGCCTTGCGGGAAGTGATCGAGCTGGCCCTGCGCAGCGAGCCCGAGCTGCTGGCCGCAGTGGCCGCCGACATCTGCGCGGTGCAGGATCGCGACCCGGCGGTCGACCTCTTCTCCACCCCGCTGCTCTACCTCAAGGGATTCCATGCTCTTCAGGGGTATCGGGTGGCCAACTGGCTGTGGCGTCAGGGACGCCGTGCCCTGGCGCTCTATCTGCAAAACCAGATCTCCGTGGTGTTCGGCGTAGATGTACACCCGGCCGCCCGCATCGGCAAGGGCATCATGTTTGACCATGCCACTGGTATCGTGGTCGGGGAAACCGCCGTCATCGAGAACGACGTCTCCATCCTTCAGAGTGTGACTCTGGGGGGGACCGGCAAGGAGAGTGGCGATCGTCACCCCAAAATCCGGGAAGGGGTGATGATAGGGGCGGGGGCCAAGGTGCTCGGCAACATCGAGGTGGGCGTCGGCGCCAAGATCGGTGCCGGCAGCGTAGTGATCAACCCGGTGCCGCCTCACACCACGGTCGCTGGCGTGCCTGCCAGGATTGTGGGCCGCCCCGAGTGCGACAAACCTTCCCTGGACATGGATCAGTGCCTCTGATCCCCTGACCGAGGCCGTTGTATGGTCAAGCGCTGGTCAGGCTTTCTGATCCTTGGGATGTGGCTGCTCAACCTGCTGCACCTTTATCTGGACTTCTCCCCCTGGCCCGCCGCCATCGCGGCCTGGGCCGCCTCCCTGCTCACCTGGCCCTGGCTGGTGGGTGCCGCACGGCGCCAGGCGCTGGCCCTCTACGGCGCGGCGCTCCTGCTGCTGCTCTTTTCCTGGTGGCGGGGGGCCAGCCTCAGCCCAGGTGACTGGCTCTTGCCGAACATCAACATGCTGACCATGTTTGCCGCAGTGAGCACCCTCAATCTGGCTACCTCCGGCCTCTTGACCGGCACCGCCTCCTGGTCCGGTCGCAAGGGGCTGTGGAGCACCATGGCCAGCCTCAATCTGCTGGGGGCCGTCATCAATCTTTCGGTGCTCTTCATCATCGGCGATCGGCTGGAGCGCAACGGGACGCTGGAGCGGCGTCAGGTCATGGTGCTGAGCCGGATCTTCTGTGCTGCTGCGTTTTGGTCCCCCTTCTTCGTCGCCATGGCGGTGGCCCTCACCTATGCACCGGGTCTGCAACTGGGCAGCATACTGCCTTTTGGCATACTGGCGGCCTTGCTGGCCATGGGGCTGACGGCCTGGCAGGTAGAGCGACTCGGCGTGGAGACCTTTGAAGGTTATCCGCTGCGGCTCCAGACCCTGGGGCTACCGGTGACCCTGGCACTGCTGGTGCTGGTGATCCACCGTTTCTGGCCCGGACTCAGCATTCTGGCGGTGATCGCCCTGGTGGCGCCCTTGCTGGCCCTGCTGTTCATGCCGCAAGCGGGGCGAGGGGCTGCTCTCAAGCGCCAGGTGGTGGAGCGCTTCCCGGCCATCGGTGGCCAGCTGGTGCTGTTTCTGGGGGCCGGCCTGCTGGCGGCTGGCATCAACAGCGCGCTGTCAGTACTGGACTTTGGCAGTGGCCACGGCCTGCCGCTGTTCAACCACTTCGGCTGGCTGGAAGCCTGCCTGACCCTGCTGCTGATCTTCCTGGTGGCCATAGTGGGCGTGCATCCTCTCATCAGCATCTCGGGGGTGGCGCCGCTGCTCTGGCCGCTGGCACCGGATCCCAGCCTGCTTGGCATGTGCTTCCTCATGGGGTGGGGGCTGGCGACCGGGACGAGCCCGCTCTCCGGCTCCAATCTGGCGCTGGCGTCCCGCTACAACCTGAGCGCCGGGCTGCTGCTGCGCTGGAACCTGCTCTACGGCCTGCTGATGTACGCCGTGGCCTGTCTGATGATGGGGGGCTTCATCGCCTTGCATGGCTGATGACGGCATCTGCAGGAGGGCGGGTTATGCCACGGCGGACGCCCGGGATCGAGGTTCCTGCTGCCTGCGAGAAAAACCGACGCATATTTAAGCAATACCAGGCCGCAGGGCGCATTTTGCAACGTGCTGGCTTGTTTGTGCCGAGCGCATCAGGGTATGCTGGCTCCACGCGCTTGAATCGCCCTCTGTGGGGCATCGCAATTGAACATACAGGTATGCATATGTCACTAGAAGTCCTTGAGCAACTCGAATCCAAAGTACAATCCGCCGTCGACAACATCTCCTTGCTGAAGATGGAGCTGGACGAGCTGAAAGAGCAGAACAGCAAGCTGCAAGACGAAAACCACCAACTGCGCAACGAGCACGTTGCCTGGCAAGAGCGTCTGCGTGCCCTGCTGGGCAAGATGGACCAGATGGGCGATGCCATCTGATCCCGTCTAGATTGACCGGAATGAAAGCGGGCCGCTCCTTGAGCGGCCCGCTTGTTTTGGTCTGCCGGGCAATCAGAGTGCCAGCAGCTGTTTGACGGTCTTCTCGATGCCGTCCGCCGCCTCCACAATATTGTTGGCCAGCATGTAGGCAGGGGTGGAGATGACCTTGCGCTCCTGATCCACCACGAATTCGCTCACCGGGCAGTCGAGATGACTGCCACCCATGGCTTCGATGGCGTTGGCGGCGCCCTCGTCGTTGCCAATGGTGGCCAGGGTGCCTGCCCCATAGATGAGCGGGATCATGGCCGGTGCGATGCAGATGTAGGCGGCCGGTTTGCCGGCTCTGGCAAAGCTCTGGCAGGCCTTCAGCACATCCGGCTGGATGCGGCACTCTGCGCCCTTGATGGCGAAGTCACACAGGTTCTTGGCGGCGCCGAAGCCGCCCGGCACCAGCAGGGCGTCGAAGTCGGCTGCATCCAGTTCAGCCGCATCTCTGATCTGGCCGCGGCAGATGCGGGCCGCCTCGACCAGCACGTTGCGGTTCTCTCCCTCGCTGACCTCGCCGGTCAGGTGATTGATGACATGAAGCTGAGGGACATTGGGGGCGAAGCATTGAACGGATGCTCCCTGACGGGCCAGCGCCAGCAGGCTGATGACGGCCTCGTGGATTTCGGCGCCGTCAAACACGCCACAACCACTCAAGATCACGGCCACTTTTTTCATGACAGACTCCTCGTTGTTGAAAATGTGAGCCAGGGTAGATTGTTGTACTTTTGTATGGTTATCGTTCGACCTCCGCTGGTCAAGTCATCTCCCTGTGCTAGGATTGTTTCGTTTTGGATCCTGCCTCAGTACCCCCCTTGAATTTTTTTCCACATTGATCGAGATCATGATGAGTGTGTCATGTTGAGTTTTCATGATCTCAACGTAATGTTTTAAAAGATATTTTTTGTTTTAATCCACAGCTTTATCACGGCCGTGATGCAATGGTGCCATTTTTGAGCACAGAGTTATCCACAGCAATGTGCCTCACCGGTGCGCCGGGGTGATGGTGGGAGTCCCCTTGGTGTGGTGCGGGCCCTGTGGCATCCTAGCGGCTGTTTATTCTTGGCAGGACGATTTTCATGGCCTCTAGCAATCCTCTTATTCTGGTCGACGGCTCTTCATATCTTTACCGCGCCTTCTTTGCCTCGCAGCAGGCCGATCTGCGCACCTCGACCGGCTTGCCTAGCGGCGCCGTCCGTGTCATGGCCAACATGATGCGCAGCCTTCGCAAGCAGTACCCCGACTGCCACGTGGCCGTGGTGTTCGACGCCAAGGGCAAGACCTTCCGTGACGACATCTATCCCGAATACAAGGCAACACGCGCCAGCATGCCGGACGATCTGCGCAGCCAGGTCGCTCCTATCCACCAGATGATCAAGGCAATGGGTTTCCCCTTCCTGATGGTCGAAGGGGTGGAGGCCGACGACGTGATCGGCACCCTGGCCCGTCAGGCGACCGAGAAACAGCTGCCTGTGCTCATCAGCACCGGCGACAAGGACATGGCGCAGCTGGTCTCCGACCATGTCACCCTGATCGACACCATGAAGGATGTGAAGACCGATCGGGAAGGGGTGATCGAGAAGTTCGGCGTACCGCCCGAGCTCATCATCGATTACCTGGCGCTGATGGGGGACAAGGTGGACAACATTCCCGGCATGACCGGTGTCGGCGAGAAGACCGCACTGGCCCTGTTGCAGGGGATAGGCAGCATCGACGAGATTGCCGCCAACCTCGACAAGGTGGCGGCGCTCGGCTTCCGTGGCTCCAAGGCGTTCGCCGACAAGTTCCGCGAGCAGGAAGAGCAGGTGCGCCTTTCCTATGTGCTGGCCACCATCAAGACCGACGTGGCGCTGGAGCAGAGCCTGGAAGAGTTGCAGCTTGGCCCCATCGACAAAGAGGCTCTGCTGGCGGTCTATCGCGAGTATGAGCTGCGCAACCTGATCAAAGAGCTGGAGTCCGGTGGCGCTGAGGAGAGCGAAGCCGAAAGTGATGAGGAAGGCGCCGCCCCGGCAGCCGCCATCGAAACCGACTATCGCTGCATCCTGGATGAGGCCGAATTCGATGAGTGGCTGGCACGGTTGCAGGCGGCGCCGCTGTTTGCCTTCGACACCGAGACCACCAGTCTCGACTATATGGAAGCGCGCGTCGTTGGCGTCTCCTTTGCCATCGAGCCGGGCAAGGCGGCCTACGTGCCCTTCGGCCATGATTATCTGGGAGCGCCTGTCCAGCTGAGCGAAGCGCTGGTGCTGGGCAAGCTCAAGCCGCTGCTGGAAGATCCGGCCCGTCTCAAGGTGGGGCAGAACCTCAAGTACGATCGCAACGTGCTGCTCAACCACGGTATCGAGCTGCAGGGTATCGCCTACGACACCATGCTCGAGTCCTATGTGCTCAACTCCACCGCCAGCCGCCACGACATGGATTCCCTGGCCCGCAGGTATCTGAACGTCGAGACCATCTCGTTCGAGGACATTGCTGGCAAGGGGGTCAAGCAGCTCACCTTCAACCAAATCGAACTGGAGCAGGCGGCTCCTTACGCGGCGGAAGATGCCGACATCACCCTGCGTCTGCATCAGGCGCTGTGGGGCAAGCTCTCTGCCGAGCCGGGCCTTGCCAAGGTATTCAGCGAGATTGAATTGCCGCTGCTGCCGGTGCTGGCACGGATGGAGCGACTTGGTACCACCATCGAGCCCAAGCTGCTGCACCAGCAGAGCCAGGAGATCGAAGTGCGTCTGGCAGAGCTGGAGAAGCAGGCCCATGAGCTGGCCGGGCAGGAGTTCAACCTCTCCTCGCCCAAGCAGCTTGGGGAAATCCTCTTCACCAAGCTGGGGCTGCCGATCATCAAAAAGACCCCCAAGGGAGCGCCATCCACTGCGGAAGAGGTGCTGGCCGAGCTGGCGGAGACCTATGATCTGCCGCGTCTGCTGATGGAGCACCGTGGCCTGGCCAAGCTCAAGTCCACCTACACCGACAAGCTGCCGCTGATGATCAAGCCGCAGACCGGGCGGGTGCACACCTCCTATCATCAGGCGGTGGCGGCGACCGGTCGGCTCTCGTCCACCGATCCCAACCTGCAGAACATCCCGGTACGCAACGAACAGGGGCGCCGCATTCGGCAGGCCTTCATTCCGTGCGCCGGTTACAAGCTGGTGGCGGCGGACTACTCCCAGATCGAGCTGCGCATCATGGCCCACCTCTCCGGTGACAAGGGGTTGCTGACCGCCTTCGCCGAGGGCAAGGACATCCACAAGGCGACCGCCGCCGAGGTGTTCGGGGTCGCGCTCGATGCGGTGACCAGCGACATGCGCCGCAGTGCCAAGGCGATCAACTTCGGTCTCATCTATGGCATGAGCGCCTTCGGTCTGGCCAAGCAGCTGGGGATCGGTCGTGCCGAGGCGCAGAAGTACATGGATCTCTACTTCGAGCGCTACCCGGGGGTGCTGGAGTACATGGAGCGCACCCGCCAGCAGGCGGACGCCCAGGGCTATGTCGAAACCCTGTTTGGCCGTCGCCTCTATCTGCCGGATATCAAGTCTCGCAACGCGGGCCTGCGCAAGGCGGCCGAACGGGCCGCCATCAACGCCCCCATGCAGGGCACCGCTGCCGACATCATCAAGCGGGCCATGATCAATGTGGATGGCTGGATCCGCGGGATTGAAGACGAGTCGATCCGCATGTTGATGCAGGTGCACGATGAACTGGTGTTCGAGATCCGCGAAGAGAAGCTGGAAGAGTACATCGCCCTCATCAAGGAGAAGATGTCGTGTGCGGCCGAACTGGATGTGCCGCTGGTGGTGGAAGTGGGCACTGGTGTCAACTGGGATCAGGCCCACTGATCCTGCCTGATGGTCACATAGCTATATAAGAAGAGAAGCCCGGCATCATGCCGGGCTTCCTGTTTGTGGCTGCAGGGTCAGGCCTCTTGCAGGTATTCATCCTTGAGCAGCACATAATTGTCGGCCGAGGTCTTCAGGAAGGCGATCTCGGCCGGCTTGAGAGGGCGGGCCTGCTTGACGGGATTGCCCATATAAAGAAAGCCGGCCTCGAGCCGCTTGCCTGGTGGCACCAGGCTGCCCGCCCCGATCATCACATCGTCTTCAACGATCACCCCATCCAGCAGGATGGCACCCATGCCGACCAGTACCCGGTCGCCTATGGTGCAACCGTGCAGCATGGCTTTATGACCGACCGTGACATCCTCACCTATCAGCAGCGGATAGCCGCCGGGGTTGCTGGCACTCTTGCGGGTCAGGTGCAGCACTGTACCGTCCTGAATGTTGCTGCGCGCACCGATGCGGATATGGTTGACGTCCCCTCTGGCGGCCACCATGGGCCAGATGCTGGCATCGTCGCCCAGCTGGATATCCCCCACCAGGGTGGCGCAGGGATCCACATATACCCGATTGCCCAGTTGCGGGCATTTTCCCTTGTAAGGTCTTAGTCGCAAGTCCATCTTGGCCTCCTTGTTTTCGGCCATTCTAGCAAGACGACACCGGTTTCTGTGGATAAGTTTGTATAAAAGCTGTGCTTGGATATGAATAACTAAAAAAGTGCCGATTTTTGCAATTTTATTGCAGAGGAGGGGTTGCCAGAATGAATTCGCTCCCTATAATGCGCCTCCATCGACACGGCAAGCGGCAACGCAAACAAGCCGGTCGGTAGCCTCGAAAAGCCTTTGAAAATAAGGCTTGACTCGAGAAGGCGGTTGAGTAGAATGCCACTCCCGCAGCAGCCAAAAGCTGCGTCGCTCTTTAACAATTTGAATCAAGCAAT